>JBBTWB010000114.1:0-1688 GCA_038078635.1 Patescibacteria group bacterium
GTTATACTTCTAATTCATGATATTGAATAGATTATTAAAAATATCAGCTGGCTTCCTGCCTTACCTGGCAGTCTTTTTCGCTTCCCTTTTCCACCCTGCCGATCCAGACCTTGGATGGCATCTAAAATATGGCGAGTACTTTTTCTCTCATGGAGCAATACTTCGGGACAATACTTTTTCCGCCCTTATGCCAAATTACCATTGGAACAATAGCTCCTGGGCTACGGACTTATTGACTTATCAAGCTTTTAATTTTTTCGGATTTATTGGAATTTCAATTTTAGGCGCGCTGACAATAATCTTAACCTTTTTCTTTATCGGAAAGGCTGCAAAGCTCAATTTATTTGAAAAGTCAATTATATTTCCTCTAATTCTTTATTTCACAAATCCTGTTAATAGCGTTTCTTTCCGTGGACAAATACTATCTTTGATGTTTATGGCAATTATGTTTTATATACTGTCTATTCATAAAAAAGACAGTAAAAAAATTTTATTGTTAATACCCCTATTTTTATTATGGTCAAATTTCCATGGAGAATTTGTTTTAGGTATTGTTCTTCTTTTAATGTGGGTGGGAGTATATATGATAAAAGAAATGTTTCTAAACTTTGGGAAAAACATAAAAAAATTAATAGTAACTGAAAAGTTATTACTTCTCGCTTCTTTGGGATCTGTATTAAGTGTTGTGATCAGCCCTTTTGGTTTGGGAGTATATTTTGAATCATTAGGTCATTTAAGTAATCCTCTTCAAAAATTCGTAGTTGAATTTCTTCCTATCGGAGAACTCTCAACTGTCTGGTGGCACCAGATTTTAACCGGATGCATTATATTTTTAGGAATTTTATTGCTTGGTCTTGGAAGGAAAACGCTGGATAAAGCACCTTTTTACGCTCCTTCAATCATTCTCTTCATTATGACCTTTTTGATTAGACGATATGCATGGCCGTTTTATTACAGCGCAATCTTCCTATTTCAGCCTGCTGTAAACTTTCTAAAACCTGATAATGAAAAACACACGTTATATTTGACAGCATTTTTTGTAATTTCATTTTTTTCCTTATCCATTGCGTTAAGATATCCGTTTAAAGATATTAGAACCTATAGCTGGGATGTTTATTGTATAAAGACCGTTAATTGCTCGCCGGATTCTGCAAAAGCAGTAATTGATAACAAATTAAATAACGATAAACTGTTAACCATCTATGATTATGGCGGATGGCTTATCTGGAATTATCCAAATATTAAGCCGACAATTGATGGGAGAATGCATTTATGGAGCGAAAATGGATTTAGTGCTTTTGGATACTATTATCCTATTGAACAAAACTGGAAAAACATAGACGGGACGCCGTACAATGCAGTTTTAACCTCTCACAGAAAACCTATTTATCAAAGACTTTTAGAATTATCAATGGAGGGAAAATGGAGGTTAATTTATAACGATCAAAACTCTGCTGTTTTTGTCAGGAATAAAACTTTAGTTAATGAAGGTATTGTAAATTAATAATAAAAAATGACATACTAATTTTTGTATGTCCTTAAAACCTCTAAGTTTAAATTCTCTTCCGGCTTCGCCACGATTCAGAAAACTAATCGGTCCCAGTTTTATTTTTTTAGGTCTGGGATTAGGAAGTGGAGAAATAATTCTATGGCCGTACCTAACCGCAAATTACGGAATGGGAATTATC
>JBBTWB010000115.1:0-7244 GCA_038078635.1 Patescibacteria group bacterium
AGGAGTTTGGTTTTAAGTTCTTCTAAAGATGCTTCATCAAATACGGAAATGACCATTATCTCTTTTTTCTTGAACAGTTTGATCTTTTGTTTTATTTCAGCTTCCGTTACCAAATCCTTTTTAGTAATTAAAATTAACTCTTTCTTTTTTAATAGTTCCGGATTATATTTTTCAAATTCACTCCTAACTATCTCATAGTTTTGAATTGGATCCGTGTCTTCTGCGCTTATACAGTGAACCAGAATTTTTGCTTTTTCAATATGTTTTAAAAATTTTGTCCCAAGACCCCGTCCCTGAGATGCTCCCTCAATTAGACCGGGATTATCTGCAATAACTATTTTTCCAATTGTTCCGAGATTTGGTTCAAGTGTAGTGAATGGATAATTTTCTATTTTAGGATTGGCATTGGTAAGTAAACTAAGGAGTGAACTTTTTCCTGCGTTAGGAAGTCCTATCAAGCCAATATCTGCAATTAAAGAAAGAATTAAATGAAGCGTGGTTTCCTGTCCCAGGCGTTTGACTGTTTGTTTTCCTGCCCGCCTTACTAGATTATAGCTTCCTAGTTCTCCCTCCCCACCTTTTGCTATGAGAATTGGATTTTCGGTGTCGTTTATTTCATATTCCCGGCTATATTTTTCATCAATTATCTTTGTACCAACTGGCACCAAAACTGTTATATTTTCCGCATCTCTGCCGTTATGGTTTTTAATAAGTCCATTTGTCCCGCTATCTGCTTTTATTTCTTTTTTGAATTGAAAGCGTGAGAGATCTGAGGTGTTATGAGAAGCCAGGAAATAAACACTTCCTCCTCTTCCCCCATCTCCTCCGGAAGCGCCGACTTTTACTCCCTTTTTAACTCCCAAAAAAGTATGCGCGCCCTCCCCTCCATTTCCGGCTTTAACTTTAATCCTTACATCATCAACTAACATAGGTGTATTTTACCAGCTATAAAGAAATTATCCTATCTGTGGGTCGTGAGGAGGATCTTGATCGTTTTCAGCCACGGGTGCGTGATCAACATAATCCAGGATTCCTTGCCAATCTTCTTCTGTCGCTGTCCCGACTCTGGCCTCCTGATCCAGGCTGTTAGCCAATATATGACCTTTGCTAATTTCTCTTAGTAATTTGGGTGCATATGCAAGAACAGCTAAGTTTCCCTCATCTAAGTCAAAATCTATCATAAGTTGGCCCGGTTTATTCTTTGGCCTTTGATAAAGACCAATATTTCCCTCACTGTCAACGCAAATTCCCGGAGTGCCGCTTGGAATAAATACTTGTCTTTCTTCATGAACGAGAGTCACCGGAAATATTCCTTCATCAACAAGAAGGCCAATAGCATCCCTAAGTAATTGTCTTTGTTCTTTTGCTGCTCTAACGGTAATTTCTTCGGATTCAATCATTGCAGTAGTTGTTGCAGCTGATAGTGGGGTAACGTCGGGTCTTATTGGAAAGTAAGTTATATCTGCTTCCGGTGACCTTTGCATTATTTGGTTAGTCTAACAAATGCCCGATTAGCCTGTCAACCGAGTCTTTTTAGTACAACTGTATGGCCTATTTGAACAGTTTCATTACTCATTGGTTTTTGAATTACCTGTCCTTCCTGGACGAGATGCCGTAATTGTCTAATTTTTCTATCCAAATCATTAAGCTCAAATCTAGCGCTTTTATAAAATCCATTTTCAGAAAGATCTCCCATGGCCCGCGCTTTTGCCAGTGTAGATACCACTTCCGGACGTTTTTCTTCAGCTGTTTTAAGATCAGCTTTCAACTTATCAAAACCTTCCTTCGTAAATAATGCCATGGGAATATTTTAGCAGAATATGGGGTTATTTAACTGAGGAGACGATTTCTTTAAATGTTTCAGGATCGTTTTGGACTAAATCATTTAAGATTTTTCTGTCTAACTCAATCTTTGCTCCCTTAAGTTTGTTTATAAAAATACTATAAGAAATTCCCTCTTTTTTTACAGCCTCACTAATTCTCGTAATCCAAAGAGCTCTAATATCTCTTTTTCTAAGTTTTCTTCCATGATAAGCGTATTGGCCTGCGTGAAGAGCCGCTTCCTGTGCATCATTTACCAATCTACTATTTGTGCCTATGTAACCCTTAGTAGATTTTAAAAGTTTAATATGTTTTCTTCTTGAAACTGTGCCTCTTTTTACTCTAGACATATTGTCAACTCCTGACTGCTAACTTCTTACTTCTAACCGTTAGTTGTTAGTTGTGAGTAGTTATTTGCTAACGCTTATGCGTTTAGCATTGATTTAATTTTCTTTGAAAAAGGCTTACTTAACTGCCCCGGTTCTTTACCGCGCCTTAAATTTCTTTTGGTTTTATTTGTTTTAAGATGTCCCCTATTTTGATGGCTAAACATCACCTTTCCGGTTTTTGTAACCTTAAAGCGACGGCTTACTGATTTCTTTATTTTCTTTTTGTACTTCGTCATTTTTTTTCTTCCTTTCCGGAGAAAGCATTGAAATTAACTGTCTCCCTTCAAAATGCGGATTTTTATCAACTTTTGAAACGTCAGATAAACTTGTAATAGCTTTTTGTACTACTTGGTGTCCGAATTCAGGGTGTCCCATCTGGCGTCCCTTAAACCTGACAACAAGTTTTACTTTATCATTTCCTTCCAGAAATTCCCGAGCCCTCCGCACCATTGTATCCAAATCATGGTCATCCATGAAAGGACCAAGGCGGATTTCTTTTGTTTCACTATTCTTGGCTTTTTTCTTTTCTTCCCGTTTTTTCTTTTCTTCCTGGTAAAGAAATTTCTTAAAGTCAATGATGCGGGCTACAGGGGGCTTAGCAGTAGGGGCAATTTCTACTAAATCCATCTCTGCCTCCCGGGCTTTTCCCAGTGCTTCAAATTTTGTTAAAATGCCTATTTGCTTTCCTTCAGAGTCCAAGACTCTTAGTTGCGTTGCAAATATCCGCTCGTTAGTTCTGTAAAATTTCCTCTGTGTTTTGTTTTTGTTATACTTTTTTATCAATTTCCTCTTTGACCTTTTGTAAAAAATGAGAAAGATCAAGTAATCCTAAATCTTTCCCATCCAAAGTTCTCACAGAAATTGAATTTTTTTCAATTTCCTTGTCCCCTATTATACCTAAGTAAGGTACTTTTTGCAAAGCAGCGTTTCTTATTTTTGCCTGAAGTCTTTCAGACCTGTCATCAAGTTCTGCCCTGATACCGTTTTCTTTAAGTTTTTTAACTATGCTATCAGCATGTTTATTCTGTTTATCCGTAATTGGAAGTATTGCTACCTGAACAGGAGAAAGCCAAAGCGGAAACGCACCCTGATAATGCTCGGTGAGAATTCCAATATATCTTTCAAAGCTTCCCAAAATGGCTCTATGAATCATAACCGGCCTCTTTTTCTCCCCTTTGTTATCTATAAAAGACAGATCAAAAGCCTCCGGCATATGGAAATCCAGCTGAACTGTTGCTAATTGCCACTCCCGTCCCAGAGAATCTTTAATATGAACGTCAATCTTAGGTCCATAAAAAGCTCCATCGGCTGGTTTAAGAGAATATTTTAATTTTTTCTTTTTCAATGCTTCTTCTAAATCTTTCTCAGCTTTTTCCCAGTTTTCTTCTGTTCCTGCAAATAGCTCAGGACGGGTAGCCAATCTAAAATCAAACTCAAATCCAAACTTGGTGTAAAATTCTATCATCATATCCAAGATATTTGAGATCTCATCAAATATTTGATCTTCAGTTGCGAATATATGAGCATCATCCATCGTAATCTGTCTTACCCGAAGTAATCCATTAACTTCTCCGGACTTTTCTTTTCTGTGAAGTCTTCCGATTTCCGAGAGTCTTAAGGGGAGTTCTCTGTAGCTTCTAGGTCTAAATCTATATGCAATAGTTGTCTCAGGACAATTCATTGGTTTTAGGGAATAATCAATAGGATTCTTGTCTTTTTCATCATCTGCAATCTGCAAATTATAAATGTTTGCTTTTCCAAATTTAGCAAAATGTCCTGATTCTATAAAAAGCTGGGATTTAACCATTATGGGAGTTGAAATTTCCTGATAATCTGCCTCCCCTGTCAGTTCTCTGATATATTTTTCCAGTTCCTTAAAAATTATCATGCCACGTGGTAGCCAAAAAGGAGCACCTGGGGCGTAGTCGTGGGAAAAGAATAATTCGAGTTCAAGTCCTATTTGTTTATGGTCTTTGGATGGATTCATATTGTGGGTATTTTACCGTAATGAACTTACTTTGGCAAATTTCTTTATGCGTAAGTATAATAATTCCAAATATAAGGCATGACCGGTGTAAGTAAGAGTAGGAATAAGATAATTTTTTTCATGGTGCAGGATTATTATTTATAGCAAAATTAATGACATTGGCAACAAAACTTCCAACAATTGGTACGAAATCTATGCGCGATGCAATAAATCCAAGTAATGTGATAAGAAGCGTTAGACCTATTGTTACTCCAATTCCCCAGGCAAGGCCTCCGATGAGGTTATTGGCAAATATTTGCTTTTTGCTTTTAAGCACATTGTCGTATTTTTCACCCATCAATATAGTTTAGGCAAAAAGGTCTAAGAATGTCAAAGATTGAGCTCTGGAGCAATTCCCTGCATTGCGGTTAAGGAAATTTGAATAAAGTCCTTTAACGGAATTTTCAGCTTTTCTTCGCACATCTTTATTTGTTCATGGTTTACGCCTTTCGCAAATGAGCTGTCGTTAAACCGGTTCATGATAAAGCCTGCGTCAAGACTTGCCAGGTTTTTATCCGGATGAGAAAGTGCGGAGGTAATAATAAGCCCTGAGAGCTCATCACAGCAATACATAGACCAATCCATAAGACTGCTTGGGACTGCGCCCGTATTTAGGTAGTTGTGGGCCTTTATGGCATGCATTACGTCTTGATCAAGAGAAGCTCCGATCTTTTCCTGAAGAACTATGGTGTGATCTGCCGGATTTCCGCGGGTTAGCTCGTAGTCTGCATCATGCAAAAGCCCTACTATCCCCCATTTGTTTAAAAGAACTTCATCTGCGTTTGTATAAAATCTTTTGCAAAGTGAGGTCATTATTGCTTCGCATGCTAAGTGATGTTTTATAAGATTCGGATTTGTAATGTAGGTATGGAGTGCTTCGTAAGCCTCAGCTCTGGTCATAAATTTATTCTAGCAGATTTTATAAGTTTCAAATACCTTTCTAAACGCCAACCCACACCGGGTTTGTTATAGCTTGACACATAAGGAAAATACTATTAACATATGTGTATGCCCTACCGTATTACGCCCCTTGTCCCAGGAGAAATTTATCATATTTTCAACAGAAGTATTGCGAGACAGTTAATTTTCAAAAATAAAAAAGACTATAAAAGAATTGTTGATGTAATAAACTTCTACCGTTTCAGTAAGCTCCCTCTTCGGTACTCACACTACAATCGTCTCTCAAAGGATCATAGGAATAAATTCAATAAAGATTATTTAATAAATAATAAGCCTATGCTTAACATAGTTGCATATTGTATTATGCCAAATCATTTTCATTTTCTATTACAGCCTTTTTTGAAAAATGCAGTTTCTGATTTTATGAGAAACATACAGAATAGTTACTCAAAATACTACAACACGAAATATGAAAGGACTGGATCTTTATTTCAGTCTATGTTTAAGGCCGTTCGTATTGAGACAAACGATCAACTTCTCCATGTCTGTAGATATATTCATTTAAACCCTGTTACAGCTTATTTACTAGAAATAGATATGCTGGAGAGGTATCCTTGGTCATCGTTCAGAGATTACCTTTTTGGTGATGAGGATTATTCATTCGTGAATCCAGAAATAGTTTTAAATCAATTTAAATCTAGGAAAGCATATAAGAAATTCATATTTGATCAAGAAGAATATCAACGAGAGTTAGATAGAATAAAGCATTTAACTCTAGAATAGCCTTATGTGTCTACCTAACACACACCCGGTGTGGGGTTTATGTGGGGTTTCGGTGTAAGGTTTGATCACCCATTCTTATTCTGTTAAAATAAACCACGACTAGGACTCGTAGCTCAGTGGTAGAGCGCTTCATTGACATTGAAGAGGTCAGAGGTTCGATACCTCTCGGGTCCACTCACTATTTCACTCCAAAATCATGGCTCCATTCCCATTTTGGAAAACCACTTTCGTATCGTCTTCTCTGCGGGTGAAATCCGTAGGCAGGAGCTTCTGGTTCTATTCCCTCCTGTTCCAATAAAGTCTGATATGACAAATTACATAAGTCGATAGGATCAGCGCTTGGGCTTTCAGCATAAGCTCTTTCCCCTGGTGGCCCTATTGTTTCAGCCATATAAATTCACCTCCTTTTTTACTAAGCCCAAACTATTGAACTGGGCCAGTTGGTTCAACCTCAACTCCCTGTCTTAATTCAACACCTCTTACTATTTGTTCTCGTCTTTCCCTCATTGTCTCTTCATATTCTCTTGCCCCTTCTTCACCAAAGGCTGCAGTAATTGCTGTCATGGAGTAGCCCCTACCTGAATTTACAACATCCATAGGAGAACTAAATGCGTTATGTCCCACGTCAATTCGCGAATTCCCTGGTCTTGGTCCAGTTGGTATTCCAAATCTTTCTGCTTTACTATCCATAAACATTTCACCCCCTTTCCCAATAAAAAAACCTCCCGTGTGGGAGGTCTTGTTCTTCGCTTAACCTTAGTTATGCGCCGAACTTACCTCCCGTAAAGGAGTTAAGAAGGACGATAATAAGGTTTGTATTTCTAAACATGACTTAGAAATGATAACAATATATGGCAATCTATGTCAAGAAGAAAAATTATCCTGTCTGGGTGGCATTGGTGCGCTCGTTAGAAAGCGTAAAAGAAGTGCCATGTTTTTTAGCTAAAACGCCGTATTGTCGGGCCTTCTTTTTACTTCTTAATGCTCCAAACCAAGCTAAAGAGTCTTCTACGTTCATTCTAATATCTCTTAACCATGAAATCATACCCTCAAGAAAACTTACGTGGTATGTTCCGGCACTTTTTGTTGTCTGTTCTACAGAGATTACTTCAACTTCTGCTTGAAGATCTTTTGTTGAGTTGGCAAGCTGTTTAATCTCAATAAGAATTTCCTGAATTTTAACTTGAACCTCGCGGGTATTTTCAGCTGATGCATTTTCTCCGGAATGAACAATCTCGCGCACAAATTCATGTCCCATCTCAGTTAATTCATGTGCTCTTTCACTAACTTTTGATAAAGTTAGTTCTTGTCCCGGAGTTAAATCT
>JBBTWB010000115.1:7254-10821 GCA_038078635.1 Patescibacteria group bacterium
ATCGTCAGCTATAGAGGCTTTAACTTCGTCCCTGATACTCCTCATAGCCTCAATTGGATTTTGGTCTACGAAGTTTTTAGATGTTTTTTTATCTGATTTTAGCTTTCCGAATTGCATAATTGCCCCTAACTTATCATAGTAACCTTAGGAAATCAAGTGTTTTCTGTTGTCTGATGATTGAGGCAAGAAGATATTTATTAGCCGTAAGACCGGACCGCTCTTCTGGTTTTGCGTTTTCAATTGTTTTTTCTATCTCTGAATTGTCAACTGTTATTTTTTCAGTCTCAGCGATTTTCTGCAGAACAAACTCAAGCTTTAGATCCGTTTGAGCTTTAGCAGCGTATTCTGCTCTTAAATCCTCCGGTTTTTTTCCGGTTGAAGCGAGATACTGGTCAAGAGTCATGCCCAGCTTTTTTATTTCGTCTAATGTTTGAGAAAGCAATTTATCTGCTTCTCCTTCAATCAAGATCTGGGGAATTGTAGCTTTAGTGCTATCCAGTACTGCCTTAACTATTTCATCAAAGTTAGGTTTCGCCTCTTCTTTTCCGGGAACTATGATTTTGCTTTTTGCTGTTACTTTTTTTACGTGGTCTTTATAGCCGTTCAATTCGATTTCAGGCAATTCACAAGTTACAGCGTGAAATTCCCAGGGTTTTCCATCAATAAGCTCTCCTTCCAGGTGGATTCTTGGATTAACGATTGGTTTTAAGTCATGTTCTTTTAAGGAATCAATGTAGGCTTGAGGTAATATTTTCCTTAGGGTTTCTTCTTTGATCTTTGCAGAATCAAGCTGTTTTTCAACAACGCTTTTAGGAGCTTTGCCTTTCCTGAATCCCGGCAAGTTAGCGTTTTTTACCATCTCCGAAACTACTGCATCCCACTGTTTTTTAACAACATCCCATGAAATAGAAATTTTAAGCTCAATTGTTCCGTCAGGAGTTTTTTCCACTATTGTAGTTTTCTTTAATACCTCTTTTTCTAATGTCTTTTTGGTTGTTCCTGCCATAGTATTTATTTACACTGAAAAATTGTTCGCAATTTTTTAGTGCGGATGAGAGGACTTGAACCCCCACAGCTTATTAAGGCTACAAGGTCCTAAACCTTGCGCGTCTACCATTCCGCCACATCCGCTCGTCGAAGCACGACTCGGTGTCTTCATCCTCACTTTAGTTCGGATTTCGACTTTGGAGTCGGCTTCTCCTCTTCAATCTCGCCAATGGCGGATTGATAAGAACTCATTAGTTTCGAGTAGGGTCATTATACCCTACAAGCTCGGGACAGACAAGCCTGCCTGGCGGCAGACAGGGTTATATGGTAACTGTAAGAGTGGACTTAGCGTTTCTTAATCTATAATCCTCAATTTTTTGCATGAAGTAATCAACTCTAACTGCCCATGTAGGTGAGGCAGCATAAGTAGGGCCAATTACGTAAGGATTAGACTCAGGGTTATCCTTAAGGTATCCTTCCCTAAGCCCCTTAGAGATAGTCTCAATAGCCTCAGGCCATGAATTAAACCTAAGTACGTTATCACCATAAATTCCCCATCCCCACGCGTTTTGTGAGTTATAAGGAATATGCTTACCAAAAGTAGACTCAACTCCGGCAATAGAAGCAACAAGTCTCCAGTCTAAGTTATACTTATCAGCGCTTTTTACAAAGTCACCGGAATAAGCTGACAGAGGAGAATTATAGGAATTTAAAAAGTCCTCAAGAATTTGAGCACGGTTGTCGTTAGTCCTGTCATCTATAGCAGAAGCCAGCACAGCAGATGAGCCATAAGCTTGATCCGTTGCTATAGCAGCGTTCTTGCTTAGAATAAGCAAGAGGATAACCACTAAAAAGATTTGGAGTTTTTTCATAAGTAAATATTGGTTTAGTTTGAGCCCCACTCCGCTAAAGCTTCGCGGGGTAAACCAATAAAAAATCCTAACGTATGCATTTGGAAAGGCATACCTTAGGATCTAATTGCGAATTATACCATTGACTATAGGTTTTGTCAAGCACCAACTATGGGCTGTATTGGGGAGTTTTGAGGCTAATTTTGGGCTACTTGAGCTGATCCATGAAGTGGGTTACGTTTTCAACCCAATTATTGGTGTTGGAAGGGTTATACATACTTGCTATCTCACGGGGTGTAACAAGGCCATTATTCCTGTATCTTGTGCCTAAAGCTTTACTGACTGTTTCTATGGCCTCAGGAAAGTTGCTGAATTTGGTTACTTTGCTTCCATGAATACCAAATCCCCAGCAATTGTGTGATTCAGGAATTATCCTTTTACATGCAATTGATTCCTGCATTGCTATAGCCGGAAGAAGCCTGAAATCAAGACCGTATCTGTTTGATGCGGCAACGACGTCAGGCGCGTATGGTTCAAGCGGAGAGTTATAACGAGCCAAAAACTGTCTTACTATTTCCGTTTTTGAATCCTCTTCTACAATCGTAGCTTGGATTGTATTATCAGTTGGGGGAAGGGCCGCATATGCGATTCCCTGCGTACTTTCTCCTAAGACCCGGCCGCTTTTATGATAGGT
Source organism: Patescibacteria group bacterium (assembly GCA_038078635.1). Classification (GTDB taxonomy): domain Bacteria; phylum Patescibacteriota; class Microgenomatia; order Levybacterales; family UBA12049; genus 2-01-FULL-39-10-A. Next base: position 9,787 of record JBBTWB010000115.1, read on the forward strand.
CATATATGATAGATATATGATTGAAACAAAGATTAAAAGAGGAGTGCATAGGAAAAAGCTAGACAGAATTAAAAGCTTTCTCACCTGAACATTCTGTCAGTTTGGCTAATTTTTGTCAACTGAACCAAAGTGGCTCAAATTGATTAATTTTAGCTTCCATTCTGGCCAGAATTTTCCCGGGCAATCCCTATCCGGCCGCACATCTTGGTGTCCAACAATGGTTATTGCTTCATCGTAGTGAGTTCTTATTATTCGTGCTGTTTCTTTTAATTGTTTATCCGTTGGAGACGAATCCGTATAGTCACCTGAGAAAGCAATTGCAACGCTTCTTGCATTTACAGACTGTATTCCGGAATGCCGTCCGATATATCTATCTTTCAATAGCCTTTGTGAAGTACCGCTAGGCATAATTAGCCAATGATATGCATAAAAGACCATTTTATTGTTATCATCAAAATGACTTGACCAGATTGGTTGTGGCCTAAGCTTGTCTCTCCCCCATGTATTGTCTCCAAGATATGCATTTGCATATTGTCTAACTAGACCAATTGCAGAAAGTACAGTTAATGAAACATCAGGTTTTTCTTTTGTGTGATGAATTACAATGGTATCGATTTTTTCTCTTTCCTGATCAAAATCAGGATTCTCGGAACTTTTATCAGCTAGTGGAATTTCATTATTTTCAAGCATTTCCGAAACAAGCTTGTAAAATTCTTTTCTGATTTTAAGTTCTTCTTTAGTTGGGTTAAGAGGGAAAACCGTTATTTCAAGAAAGTCTTTTAAGCGAACGTACCAATCGGGGGTTTTAAGCTGTTTTCTTAAATATTCATCTGTAGGCTGAGATTTCATCTGAGCGGGTAAGGGGAATCGGACCCCTATAACCTGATTGGCAACCAGGTGTACTACCATTGTACTATACCCGCGAGAATACTGGCAGTATAGCAAAATGAGCTCATTTACTCAACTCCTTTTGTAGATTGTTCCACTTTGGCTCAGTTTACCCTGGTTTGATTAGGGTTGACAAGATAAGTCCCA
>JBBTWB010000116.1:0-1715 GCA_038078635.1 Patescibacteria group bacterium
AGCACTCTATCATAGGATCTGCTAGTTGTCAAGAAGCGAATCCAGCTATAGAGCGCGGGGAGCCGATGAATTTTCGCAGATCGCATCCTGAGCTTAAGTGAGCATGGTTATTACTTAGATTAATGAGACAAACAAGTAATTGATGTTTTTATTCCAAACCAACCCGCGAACTGCGGAGCAAGAAAATTTATTGGCGACCTCAGCGCTAAATTCATCTTTGTGGGTTGACGTATCAACTTTATGAGGCTAAAATTATATTATGCGCAAAAAAGTAAAAAACCAATATCCCCTTCTCCCGATAGATGTAACTTCTGAACAATTAGTAAGAAAGCTTCACTCCTTTGAGGGAAGAGTTGCCGGATTTATTACAAGATTTTCCGGAAGTATGTATTTTGTATATTTTCATGTAGTTTGGTTTGGAGCCTGGATAGTTTTGAATCATCCATTCTTCAAAATTAAGGCCTTTGATCCATTCCCTTACGGCCTGCTTACCATGATTGTTTCCCTTGAAGCAATATTTCTTTCCACCTTTATTATGATTAACCAGAATAGACAAGCTTTGGTTGATACTGTCCGCGAGCTTGAAGAAGACGAGGAAGAGCAGCAGGAAGAAAAAGAGCAGGAGGAACTGGAAGAAGACGTTGAGGATATTCAGCAAGATCTGGACGATATTAAGAACGCAATGGCGTTTATTCAGCAAAAGATAAATGACCTCGAAAAATCCCCTCAAGCCTCTTCAGAAAAATCCAAATCCTAAAATGAACAAGCAAGAAAAAGCTACCAAGATTATTTCCGGACTCAAAAAGCTATTTCCTAGTCCTGAAATCGCGCTAAATTATTCAAATCCGATTGAGCTTCTAATTGCTGTCGTCTTATCTGCGCAAACTACAGATAAACAGGTAAATGTGGTAACGGCTGATCTTTTCAAAAAATATCAAACGATCAAAGATTACATAAATACCCCGCTTCCCGAGTTTGAACAAGATGTAAAGCGTATTGGCTTGTACCGGGGAAAGGCAAAAAACATTAAATCCGCTCTTGAAATAATTGACAAGGAATACCACGGTAAGATTCCGGACTCTATGGAAGAGCTGATCAAGCTTCCAGGCGTTGGACGAAAGACAGCAAATGTTTTACTTTACAATATTTATGAAAAACCAGAAGGAATTGCGTTAGACACGCATGTTCGTCGTTTATCAAACTTGTTTGGCCTAACGACAAACCAGGACCCGGATAAGATCGAGAGAGACTTGATGGAAATTGTTCCCAAGAAAGAGTGGGGAGAAATTACCTATCTTTTAATCGACTACGGAAGAGCCTATTGTCCGGCACATTGCAAACACACCGACTGCCCCCTCCGTTCATTTATTGCCTGAACATGTTTCCGGAGACCATAAACCTTTATTCCCCGATCGGGCGTCGATCTCTGCTTGCTTAAATTCTGCTTGATATTTGTATGGTTCATCATATGTATATTCATGAGCATATCCACTTGAGATCATAAGCAAATTAAAATTTCTCCCGTCCGGCAAGAAAACGTAGCGCAGTAAACGCTTATATTTGTCTCTTTCTCCCTGAGTTTCGTCCGATTCAAGAAATATGAACTGACCCTGCAGCAATTCCTTAGCTTTATTACTCGCTTCACGACCAAAGCACTGCACGGGCTTTCTTGGGTCAACTGTTTCCGGCGTATCAATTCCTATTAAACGCAGACG
>JBBTWB010000117.1:0-4334 GCA_038078635.1 Patescibacteria group bacterium
CCTCGATAACAGGCACATCTCCACCATAACCTTCAAGCATTACTTCTTCTTTAACCAGCTGCTGTTTCACTTTTTCAGGGTTTTTCTGATCACTATCACTTTTTGTAAGAACTGCAATGTAAGGGACACCTGAAACTTTTAACAAACTTATACTTTCTTTTGTTTGAGGCATAACACCATCAACCGAGGAAACAATTAGGAGGCCAATATCTGCAGCTTGAGCACCACGACCCCTCATTTTTGCAAATGCTTCATGTCCCGGAGTATCTATAAAGGTAACTCTTCTTTTTTTACCTTCATGGGGGGTTTCAACGGTTGAGGCTCCGATTTTTTGCGTAATTCCGCCATGCTCTCTTGCAGCAACTGAAGTTTTCCTGAAAGTGTCTAAAAGTGTTGTTTTACCATGGTCAACATGGCCTAAAACGGCTACTACAGGCGGGAAGTGTGTAATATTTTTATTTTTCGCGTCCATATATTATTTAATATCGAATATCTAATTTCGAAGCTCGAAACAATATCAAAATTCAAATGTTCAAATTCTTTAAACATAGTTTTCGGATTTCGTGCTTCGCATTTCGGATTTATTCCTTTTTCGCGTCTGTATCTGGATTTTCCGGTGCTAGAGGCTGGTTTACCGATTCTTCTTGCTCTACCTCAGCCGGAACCTCATCTGCTATCTTAGGATTCTCTACTTCCTCCAACTCTTTTGCAGTCTCAGCCGTAGCCAAATCTTTTCCTTCCTTTTTTGAACCACGTTTGGTCTTTGAAGCCTTAGCCTTTGAAGCACGGGGAGCCTCAGATAGAGTCTTATTAGAACTTGAGCTCTCTTCAATAGTCTGCTTGTCCGCCAAAGCTTTAGCGTCGGCGGAAACGTCATCTGAAACGGATGAGCGACCGGCGGCCTTTGGCTCGTCCGGAGCTGGTTCCGAACCGGCGGAGGCGGCTTCGTCCTCTTTTAATTTTTTTTCTGCTTTAGCGTCATCTTCAACCTGTTTTTCTACTTCCTGTGCAATAAGAGAAACCCCATCACCTTCAATTTCAATTCTGTAGCCTGTAAGTTTTGAAGCTAATCTTACATTTTGACCGTCTTTTCCAATCGCAAGAGATAACTCATCCTGCGGAACAACTACTTTTGCTGTTTTTTCTTTTTCCGAAATCTCAACTGTAAGATTTTTAGCAGGGGAGAGTGCCTGCATTACGTATTCCTTTGAATTCTCCTGCCATTGGATTATGTCAATTTTTTCAAGACCGTTAAATTCCTGAATTACAGCCTGAACTCTGACTCCTTTTTGACCTACGCAAGATCCAACCGGATCAATTCCGGGCTGATTTGAATAAACTGCTATTTTTGCTCTATTTCCCGGTTCTCTTTCAATTGCCTTGATTTCAACTGATCCCTGAGCAACTTCCGGAACTTCCCGCTTGAGTAAGCCTTCAAGGAGGCCATTATCAGCTCTCGAAACTAAGACTTCTTCGCCTTTTGGACCTTCATGAATTTCTTTAAGGTATACTGCAAAACGCTGATTCAGATGATAGTTTTCGTTGGCAATTTGTTCTTGAGGAGGCATAACTCCTTCTGCTTTTCCGATATCAACTATGATATTCGGGCCTGCAAACCTGAGAACCATACCGTTTACTATGGTGCCAATTCTTATCTTATAATCCGTAATTATGGCTTCTTTTTCTTTTTCACGGATTTTCTGGAGAATTACTTGTTTTGCTGTTTGAGCCGCGATTCTTCCGAATCCGGGCGGAGTTACATTATCTTTACCATGAAATATTTTTGCCTCCCCCGTATTTGAGTCTAGCGTCGCAGAATATTCTTCAAGCTCTGAGTCAGGATGATCTTTTCTGTAAGCCGCGAGAATAGCATTCTCAACTGTTTCTAAAACTACCGAGGGGTCTATTCCCCTCTCGTTAGCTACCTGATTTAGTGCGAGCGCAAACTCGCTTCTTTGAATTGCCGGCATAATTATTCAAGATTAAAAGAATAAAAGAATTTAGTGATAAGTGATTTATCATTTTTTCCTTTAATCCTAATTTCCTGTTGATAGAGTATAGCAGAAAAGGAGGCTAGCTTCAAGGTTAGGAGGCTTTGAAGAAGGTTAAGTTAGATTCGGAGTCAACGTCAACAAATACCTTGTCTCCTCTTTTGAATTCTCCGGTTAATAGTTTTTTGGCAATTACGTCTTCTAAGTTATCCTGGATGAAACGCTTAAGCGGACGCGCACCAAATTCTTCACTAAATCCACCCTGAGAAATTTTCTCAAGAGCTTTTTGGTCAAAGGTTAGGGTAATATCCATAGATGTTAAGTCCCGTGCAAGAGAAGATAGCATTAATTTTGTAATTTCTGAGATTTGCTCCTGATTTAAAGGTTTAAATGTTACTATTCCATCAAATCTATTTAAAAGTTCAGGTGAAAAAATTGCTTGCCTCTGCAGATATTCTAAAAGCATTCTGCTGTCAACCAAAGTATTATTATTCAAGCTTTCCCTGATAAATTCAGAACCGGCGTTACTGGTTGCAATAATAATAGTATTTGTAAATGAAACGGTTTTCCCTGTCTCATCAGTCATACGGCCGTCATCAAAAACCTGTAAAAACAAATTTAGGATTTTCTGGTCCGCTTTTTCAAACTCGTCAAGAAGAACTAGGGAAAACGGATGGTTAAAAACCTGATCAAGAAAACTTTGCGGACCGGATTGAAGTAAACGCAGTAAACTCTCAGGAGTACCATATTCACTCATATCAAGCCTTATAATATGCGCTTCTCCTTTAAAATAAAGGTTTGCAAGGGTTTTTGCAGTCTGGGTTTTTCCAACTCCGGTCGGACCTAAGAATAAAAATGAGATTGGCTTTTGACGTGTAATTCCTGCCCTAATTCTTTGGAGAGCCTCAGAAATTGATTTAACAGCCTCGTCTTGACCAATTATTGATTTATGCATTTCCTCTTCAAGATTCAAGAGTAAATTTTTTTCCTCCTGCTTTGGCTCACCTACGGGAATATGACTCTTCTGCTCCACTCTTTCTAAAACATCGTCTTCTGTAACAATCTGATTTCCCCCACGCATTGAACGGACAAAATTCGCAGTATCATTCAGCAAATCAACTGCGCTCCCCGGAAGCGATCCGTCTGCCTCATATTCGTCTGCAAAACGGCTGGCCGCAAGAACAGCTTTATAGCTAAGTTTTGCTTTATTCTGGGATTCAATATCTCCTGTTTTTTGAAATAGCATTTTAAGAACAATTTCCGGACTTGGCTCTTCCATTGTAATTACTTCAAATACTTCCCTAAGCGAATTTGTTTCAAAATATCTTTTGTACTCCCCTTTTGTCATAGTCGCTATAATTGGCATTTTCCCGTCCTTAAGATAAGGCAAAATTGCCCCCGAAAGATCTATATTATAGGAACTTGATCCCAGCAAATTCTGAAACTCCGGAATATATAAAACTACGTTTCCCGAATGCTTTACTTCTTCAATAATTGACTGGAGTCTTGTTTCCAGATCCGGACGGTTTACTGCTCCCGCTACCAAAGGACCAACCATAATCTCCAGAAATCTTCTGTGATTTAGTTTTTTTGGTAAAATTGCTTCATAGCTCTCGAATATAAGGTTTTCAAACAGGTTATCTTTACCTGTCCCAATTTCTCCAACTATAAGAACATTATTATCCTGCTCTTTTTGTAAATTTGAAATCAGAGTCTCAAACTCTTTTTCACGCCCCTCAATCATCTTACGGTTCAAGTTTGAGAAAGTTAAATCTCTTGTATATTTTTTTGTTTCAGGAGTCCAGCCCCAAACAAGAGTCTCCCCGAATCCAATTCCAACAAACCTTGGCTTATTTTCTTTTGTGTACTCTTCGTCAAATGTGACTCTTGCCCAGGCGGCAATATTTACAATATCTTCTTCTTTTAGTTCATGATCAAACAATAATTTTGTTTGCGTTTCCGATAATAATAGATAAGCTGCTAAAAGATCTGTTGTCGTAACATATTTCCCATTAAGTCCCCTTGCAATCTCAAATGCTTTAGAGTTTAACTGTTGCCTGGAAACATTGGATTTCAAATCTTTTTTATCTAGAACTGCTTTTTGAAGAAAAAATTTTGATTGTGGAAACTGAAGAAGAAAGCTGACAAAAGATCTTGTATTTCTTTTAAAAAGAACGCTTTCGAGTGCCTCCTTAGTAAATGCATCATAAATATCCTGTGGGTTCTCCGAAATAGTTGATTTCGGCAGTATCCGTGCAATCTCAAACTTAACAAAAATTTCAATCATTATAAAGATTGATATAAATATTAGAGGTATCTGAGGAAATCCTCCGGTATAAAAAT
>JBBTWB010000117.1:4434-7189 GCA_038078635.1 Patescibacteria group bacterium
AATTCCCATTCCAATTGAGAATGCTACGAGTCCTTTCCTGTACTCATTCTTAAGAGGCTTAAAAAAAGTTCGGATCATTAAAGGCAAGGATAAAATCTGAAGTGCCGCATGATTGAGCGAGAAGAAATATTTGGTTAATTTAAGAGGTGCCTCCAAAAACCAAAACTTAAGAAATAAAAAAGGTAAGGACAGGTAAAAGCTCATATTTAACCAACGCAAACTAATATCTATTGTCTAGTATCTATTTACTGGTATTTTAAGTATATGAAGTCGAGGCCAGAATTACAAATTATTGCTTTAGTATTTCAGCTTTGTTATTATTGTGGCAAGTTATGATCAATTCTGGGGACGCAAAGAAAGAAATACTAAATATTCTCTTCGATAAAGGGACAATAACATTTTCCTTTGATATTCCATACGTTTATGTTAATGGGTTAAAAAGCCCAATTTATATCGATAATCGCCTTTTAATTTCTTATCCCAAAGAACGAAGATATGTAATTGGCGAGCTCGTAAACTTAATCAAAGGTAAAAGTTGGTTTAAGGACATCGACTACATTTCCTCAAGTCTTAGCAGTGCTGCACCGTTTGGAATTCTTGTCGCGGAAGAATTAGGACTTCCTCTCGTATTAGTAAGAGATGATCACAAAGTTCATGGCAAGCATAATAAAATGGAAGGCACTATTCCCCCGAAGAAAAATGTTCTTATTGTTGAAGAACATATATCTTCTGGAGCAAGTCTATTAAATAATGCGGATTCCCTGCGCGCAAATGGCGATATCGTTAAGCATGCTATTGCAATAAGTGATACAAGGCTTGATATCGCAAAAAAGGCCTTGAAGAGAAAAGGAATTGAAGCATCAGTTTTGATTGACGGAGAATCAATATTAAATGAGGCAATAAAAAGAGGTATGCTCAAAGGTAAAGAAAAGAAAGAAGTTGAGGAATGGTTTGATAATCCCGTTAAATGGGGAACAGACAGAGGATACTATTATAACTCCGATTAAATCTTCTTAATTTCCTGGGCCAAAAGGGGATTCCACATTGCGCCTGTTGCACTCATTACGGCGTCTGCTCCGACTTTTCTGTATTCAAAGTAATCCTCTGCTTTTGTTACTCCTCCTACTCCGGTAATACTAAACTTATAATCATTTTTGTCTTTTATTTTTTTGAGTTTTTTTACAAAATCTAAGCCTGCCCATTTAATTCCTGCTCCACAAAGCCCGCTTCGCAATCTATTTGGTCCTGGAAGCGCTTGGTCTCCATGCGAATCCACCACCGCTGCCTGCATAGTATTTATTCCCGCAATATCATCCACGTATTCATTTGCGATTTTCGCAAGTCTATCTATATCTTTAGTGTTTTTGTAATAACCCACCTTTATTACAAAAGGCGTATTCCCGATCACTTTTCTAATTCCTTCAATAACTTTTTCTGTTACCTCCAAGTTATAACAGACTAATCCTTCATTGCCTATATTCGGACAGCTCAAATTTGCTTCTAAAATTTTTGCTCCCGTTTCATGAGCTAATTTTGCAGCCAGAATATAGTCATCTATAAATTCTTTCTGTGTTTGATCTTTTTTTACAGTCCCCATAAAGCTTAAAATCATTACTTGCCCTGGGCCGGCAGACTTGATTGCTCTCTTTGCATCTTTTTGCCATATTTCAGGATTTCTGGAAGGGACCCCAAATGAATTAGTGATAGAAATTGGATCTTTATAGTTAGCCCCTACTACAACTGGTTTACTTAATTTTTTTAAAGTTAGATTTCCGGGTTTTGTAACTGCCAAGACATTTGGAAATGCATGACACGGAAAGGAATTTGCTCTTACAGTTTTATAGACACAAACATCAAATCCTTTTTTAAAAGCAGTTGCAACAAAATTACTATTTAATAGAGGTCCCGCGGGAATTCCGAACGGCTCATAAATTTTTTGTCCTAAAAAATCGTAACTTGGTTTTCCTTTTTGTTTGAATATCTTTTTATCTGCAAACTCTCCAAATGGTCCATCAATGTAATTGTCTTCGTAGGGAATTGTGGGGTCATAAAATGGGGTATGAAGCATTTGTTTTATTCTATATTAACTAAACCAAACGTCAACTATGAAAATATACTATGTCAACTATGTCAAGGTCCGACCTTCACTACGCACGATTCAAGGTCGGACCTTTACGTTGCAGATGACCAAAACCTGGTTTTACAAGGAATTTTCCATTATCAAAAACCAATTTATTGCGGATATAAACTTTCTTTATTTTCCCCTTAAAGGTCCGCCCTTCAAACGGTGACCATTTACATTTTGTTTGCAATTCTGAACCGCGGACAGTCCATTCCTCATTCTCATCAGCGATAATCTTGGCATTTTGGGAAATTCCAAATATTTTTGCCGGTCCATCATGACAAAGACGAACAATATCTTTAATTGATAACTTTCCTTCCGAACAAGCGGTTAGTAACAAACTTAAGGTTGTTTCAAGATTTGGAACTCCAAACGGCGGATTCGCTGATTTCTTTTCGGCAATAGTATGAGGTGCATGGTCTGATTCAATGCAATCAATATATTTTAAATTTTTCCAGATAAAATCCACGTCTTCCTTTGTTTTCAAAGTTGGTTTCATCATTCCAAATGATTTCAATTTCCTCACATCCTTTTCAGTAAGAAATAAATGATGAGGAGTAACTCCGCATGTAATTTTTATTCCTTTTTTCTTGGCAGAAATTAAACCTTGGATTACATTTGTAGAATGGCAGT
>JBBTWB010000118.1:0-2042 GCA_038078635.1 Patescibacteria group bacterium
CCAAAAATGTTAGTCTTTATCCAATTATATCCTCTTGGGCATTGTGAAGGAAAATTTCCAAGCGGCGACTCAGGTCGCACATATAGCGCCATTGAGTCTGCCATACTCTCGTTCGATCCCGATATGGGGATGTGGTTTTCCTTAGCATACGTAGTATCATATGTTTTTATAAAATGATAGGGAGAAACGCAGTCATTATCATATTGGTAATAATAACAATCGCTATCTTTAGGCCAGTATGCCTCAGATTCGTATTGTTGGAAGAGTCTTGCATGGCCTCCTTTTATAACGTGTCCAGTTTCATGAGTAATGCGGTCTTTTCTAGTAGTTTTGCTACAGTAACCAGGCCCAAAATCCTCAAACGTCATATAAGTATAGCCGAGAAAATTCCGAACCCTAGCGGCGCAAGTTGTATCACCGTTTATAAAGAAAACATAAGTCGGCCCAGAGCTCTTTAAAAGAGATTTATATGTTCCGGAGACTCCGAGTTCCGAAAGTATATCATAAAGGTCTTCAACTCGTTCCCGACCAGGAGTTCCTACGATAATCATATTGAAGTCATCTTTTAAACATTTGATAAAGTCATTGGTTTCGCATTGTGGCCTTGGACCAGGCTCTGGGCCTGGTTCAGGACCGGGGGGAGGAGCGGTTTGGGCTTTGCAGTAGTTTAACCTCAGAAAGTCCCCGATAGGGTTATTAACTATTGAGCAGCCTGCAATGAGTATTATTATAACGACTATGAAAAAGATAAGAGCTATTACAAGAACTGCAATTTTAGGTACGAGCCCAACTCCTCCGCCAATTACTACTCTGGCTCCCTTGGCAAGTGTTTTGGCAGCGGATGGCCTTGGTCTTCTGGCTCTGGCAGCTCTCGCTGCAATGCGGTTGGTTCTGTTTAGGAATCCTCCCCGTCTCCGATTCGGATACCCGCCAATCCTGGCTTGAGTTACTGTTGCCGGAGAACTTTTTTGTTCTGGTTTGACTACTGTGCTTGGTACCTGCTCAGCTTCCTCCTCGGTCTCCTCGTGGATAGGGTGAAAATGCTGGCTTCTTCTATGACCAGACCCTCTTTCTGCTTGTTCCGGCTCTTTGTCTTGAACCTCTTCTCTGGTAGGTTCTGCCTCCCGGGAAGCGAGATAATCCTCCCTTGCTCTAATTAGAGAAAACGGATTTTCAGCTCCCTGACGTCTTGCAATTTCTAAGACTTGATCGATCGAGCCGGTTTCAAGAATCATCCGGTCTTCAGCCGACAGGTCGGGATTGTTGAGAAAATCCTGCCATTTTTTAATGTTTTTCTCAATATCCATATTACTTAATTGGGTTATTTGGGTCTAATGAAAAACCGGGATGTACCTGAAATGTGGTTGGTTTAGGAACTTGAGAAAATAAATCGGGAGCCGGGATTACGGGTTGATTTTCAAGGATTCCCGGTTCTGTCGCTGTTGATGCGGGTTGAATTTCTGCAGTAGTTTGCTCTGATGCTCGTAGTGTTTCTTCCTGCCTTTTGAGAATTTCTTCCGGATTTGATGTTATAAGCTTGTGCTCAAAAGGCGCTGATAAGACTTTCATTGCCACGTGGCTTTGCCCTGCAAAAAAGAGCCCTTCCCCAACGCTTGCTGAGAGCAATAGCTGTTTTTCTTGCTGTGTGAGATAGAAAATGTCTGCTACGAGGTCGATTTCCGTTGGGCTTTGTTTTAGAAGTATTTGAATAGATGAATTTGATAAAACAGCCTTTCCGTAGTCAGTTGAGAGAAAATCCTGAACATCCTGCGTTGCTGTGGTCAGCGCTAAATAATATTTTCTGGCTCTTTTTGCAATTCCATGAACAAATGAAGCGGAATCGTTATACTTCATAAGATACCACGCCTCGTCCAGTACCAAAAGTCTTTTTTTAAGATCTTTTCTAATTTTTGTCCACACAAAATCAAGGATTATCTGCATTGCAACAGGGCGCAGCTCATCCTCGAGCCCGCGTGTAGAGAAAACCGTCAGCGGGTTTTTAATGTCAAAATTAGACTGCTGGTTAAAAATACCGGAAAGAG
>JBBTWB010000119.1:0-4971 GCA_038078635.1 Patescibacteria group bacterium
TTTGAAATCCACCAGTTGCTGTAGGGAAAGTAGCTCCTTGAGCAGTATAAAATGCCTGAACAGCATTTCCTATTTGGGAAACACTATTAATCCTTCCGGAATCATTAGCTCTTCTTAACTGTTCAAGTGGATTAAGAGCGACTAAAACTGCCGTGACTAAGACACCGAGGACTGCAATGACGATAAGAAGCTCAATTAAGGTAAAACCCTTGGACAGATATTTCATGTACATATCTATGAAAACAGATTCCACATATCCTTGTCAAGTAGCAATTTAATCTCGAATTTACTTAATCGTTGACAAAAGATTGTAAATTGGCGTTATTACAGAGAACACTAAGAATCCTACACCGACTCCCAACACTATCATGATTATTGGCTCCATAGCTGTTGTCAGAGTTTTAACTGATTGATCCACTTCTTCCTCAAAATATTCCGACGCTTTCATAAGATTTTCATCCATTTTTCCTGTTTCCTCTCCAACTTTCACCAACTGTATTAAAAGAGCAGGGTAGTAGGGATAATAAGTCATTGCCTCTCCCACGGCAACTCCTTTTTCCACTCTCTTTGCAATATCTTTAATTGATTTTTCATATACTATATTCCCTGTAACATCCGCACTCTGGTTGAGAGCATCTACCACCAAAGTACCTGTACCTACTAGTAAACCAAATGTTCTTGCAAATTCTGAAAGAATGGTTTGTTTTATAATTCTTCCAACTATTGGCAGTGTCAAAATTTTCTTATCCAAAGTTTCTTGTCCTTTCGGCGTTCTTTTCCATCTAATAAATGCGTATGTAAGCGCACCTCCAAAACCGATAATAAATGGCCAGAACTTTGCGGCAAAACTCGAAATCCCTACAACGAACCTAGTGACAGCAGGAAGCGGTGCATTAAGGCTGTCATAAAGCTTGGTGAGCTGGGGAATTACGAAAATCATCATAATAAACATAACCACAACCATTAAGGTGATAATTATGGCAGGGTACATTAGGGCAGACCTTACTGTATTTTTTAATTTCTGCTGTTTTTCCAGGTTATTTGCAAGGCGTAAGAAAATTTTATCAAGTAGCCCTGAGGATTCTCCAGCTTTTACCAAGGAAACATAAATTGTAGGGAAAATTTCCGGATACTTACTGATAGAATCGGAAAAGGACATTCCTTCCTGCAGGTCTAATAAAATTCCCCCCAGAGTTTCCTGAATAGTCTTATTTGCAGTCTGTTCTTTCAATATTTCCAGAGCCTTCATAAGAGTAAGTCCCGAGGAAAGCATTGAAGAAATTTGCCTTGTAAAAAGTACGAGATCTTTTGATTTTATTTTTCCAAATCCCGGGATTTTTTTCAAAATACTGGGTGACGTTTCTTTTGTTATATGAATCGGGATTAAATTTCTTTGCCGGAGATATGTCGCGGCGTCACTTGGACTTTTAGACTCGACTGAACCTCTTATGGCTTTTCCTTCCTGACTAACTGCTTTATACCTAAGTCTCATAAATTATGTTGCCATTCTAAGCAAATCCTCAGGACGGCTTGTATAACTTTTAGCAGTCTCAAGACTTATTGTTCCCGCCAAAACCAGAGATGAAAGCGATTGCTCAATGCTTATCATTCCTGCTTTTTGTGAAGTTTCAATAATTGAATCAAGAAGGTGGGTTTTTCCGTCTCTAATATTGCTGGAAACTGCATTATTTCCAAGTAAAATTTCAACTGCGGGAACTCTGCCGCCGCTAATTTGAGGAAGCAGTCTTTGGGAAATAATTCCCTTAAGAGTTGAGGCAAGCTGAATTCTTATTTGAGACTGCTGATTTGAAGGAAATGAATCAATTATACGGTCTACCGTCTGAGAAGCTGAATTCGTATGAAGCGTTGAAAAAACCAAATGACCGGTCTCGGCAATAGTTATGGCTGAAGCAATTGTCTCTGGATCTCTCATTTCTCCTATTAAAACTACATCAGGATCTTCTCTGAGAGCAGAACGCAATGCATAACTCCAGGAATGAGTATCCTGGCCCATTTCCCGCTGACTCACTATACTTTTCCCGCTCGGATATACATATTCAATTGGATCCTCAATTGTTAATATGTGAGCAGGACGGCTAAGATTTATTTTATTAATAATTGCTGCAAGAGTTGTAGATTTACCATGTCCGGTAGGACCGGTTACTAAAACAAATCCTTGCCTGAGTTCAGAGAAATCAGCGCAAATTCTTGGAAGCTTTAGCTCATCAATCGTTTTAATTCTCGGCTCAAGATAACGGAAAGCACCTGAGAGATAACCTCTTTGAAAATAGATATTTGCTCTGAAACGTCCTGCATTTCCATACGGTCCTCCTCCAAACCCGAAAGAAAAATCAAGTTCTTTATTTGCCAGAAGCAATTCTCTTTGATCCGGCTTAAGAAGAGAAAAGATCATTTTTTCTATTACGTCTCCCGTAATAACAGGATAATTAGATAACGAATCAAGTACTCCGTCTATTCTTATGGAAGGAGGAATACCAACCAATAAATGCAGGTCTGAAGCTTTATTTTTAATTGTTAAATCCAATAACTCTGCTATATCCATAATTATTCCTGAGCAACCCTAAGAATTTCTTCTATGGTGGTAATACCCCTTAAAGCTTTTAGATATCCGTCTTGCTTCATAGTAATCATTCCGTCCGTTATTGCTTGCGATTCTATGGAATTTGTATCTGCTCTTTTTAGAACCATGTCGGCAATTTTATCAGTTACCGGAAGCACCTCGAAAATACCAATTCTCCCCATATAGCCGGAAGAACCGCACTCCTGACAGCCTTGACCTTTATAAAGAGTCAGATTCCCCTGAGGAAGAAGTTTTCCCAGTTCTTTTTTAATATCTTCAATTATCTGGGGAGGGGCAGGGTAATTTACCTTACAATTCTGGCAAAGCTTTCTGACAATACGCTGTCCGATAAGAGCATTTATGGTTGAGGACAGAAGAAAAGTCTCAGCGCCTAAATCTAAAAGCCTTGGGAGAGCGCCTGAGGCGTTTGATGTATGAAGAGTAGAGAAGACTAAATGCCCTGTTAAAGCAGCCTGAACAGCCAGCTCTGTTGTTTCTTTATCGCGGATTTCTCCGACTAAGATTATATTCGGATCCTGGCGCAAAAATGCACGGAGTCCTGTTGCAAAGGTAAGTCCTACTGCAGGATTGATTTGAATCTGGTTAATGCCCGGCATTTCATATTCAACCGGATCCTCCAGGGTCATAATATTCACCTTAGGAGTATTCAGCTTGTTGAGAACTGAGTAAAGAGTTGACGTTTTTCCGGAACCGGTAGGGCCGCAGACAATAATTATTCCGTGGGGTCTAAGCATATTGGTTTCAAGGTTTCTTAGGGCTGTTCCTTCAAGTCCTAGCACTTCAAGGGTTGGAACTCCGCCGCTTTTCCTAAGTAACCTCATTACGATTTTCTCTCCATGAACTGTAGGAAGCACTGAGACACGGAGATCTACTTCTTTGTCCTCCGATTTAAAGTTAAAACGACCGTCTTGAGGAGACCTGTGCTCATCTATCTTCATTTCAGATAGAATTTTTATGCGGGAAATCACAGAATCCTGAACTGACTTTGGAAGAGACAATCTGTCATATAAAATTCCGTCAATTCTATATCTGACTCTGACTCTATCCTCTTGCGGCTCAATGTGAACGTCAGATGCTCTGCTCTTAAGCGCAAACTCTAAAATAGTCGAGACAATTTTTGCAATCGGTGCCTCTTTTATTATCTGGGCAATTTGAGTCGAGTCAACTGTTTTTACTTTATTAAGATCTTCGGTTTCCTTAAGCGCTTCTCCTACTTCTCCTACTAACTCCTGCTTATACTGCATTTCAATTGCCTGTTTTACAGACGAAGGGGAGGCAGCAAACGCTTTAACATTCAGTCCTGTTTTTTGTCTGACAAAAGACATTGCGTCCAAATCTGCAGGATTTGCCATCGCAACTGAGATAGTTTTCGATCTGTCATCATAAGCAAAAGGAACAACATTAAATCTTTGAACGACAGCCTGAGGCACTAGCCCTAATGCCTGAGGAGAAAAGGAGGTCGACTCAAGGGAAATATAGGGGACTCCAAGCATTCTTGCTTTTACCTCAGCCAGATGTTCTTCATTAACGATTCTAAGCGTACTGACAACCTCTTCTTCACTGGTGCCTAAAGTGGCTGTCTTTAGCTTAATTTCGTTATACTGAGCTTGATTTATCATGCGCTCGGCTAAGAGCACGTCAGATAAACTCGTAAACTGTGTTGGTGAGTTGACGGGCATTACTATAATAGTAGGGAAAATTGTGATATAAATCAACATAATCCTATGCAAACATTTATTATTTCTTCAAAAAATATCGATAAAGCTAGAGATAGAGCAATAGATAGAATCCAGACTGAAAAAATAAGTAAATTTGACGTTGAAATTCTAGAGTTTGAAAAGCCGTTGGGAATTGAAGATGTTAGACAAGTTCAAAAAAACATTTTTCTCACTCCTTTTCAAGGAGAAAAGAAAGCTACTGTAATAGTTATGAAAAACAGTGCCACAGTGGACGCCCAGAACTCCATGCTAAAACTTCTGGAAGAACCGCCTCCAAGCAGTCTGATATTTTTAGTTACAGATAATCATTTATCTTTTTTGCCAACGGTTTTATCCAGAGTAAAACTAATAGAGATTGCAAACGAAGAGAATCAAACCAACAATGATGCGTTTGAAAAGATTCAATCATTAAACGGGGTGGGGGACAGTCTTTATCTTGCGCAGGTTGTAGCAAAAGAAAAAACTGACGCCATAATTTTTCTTGAAGGAGCTATCCTGGCAGCCCGGGAAAAAATGCTTGCAAACTTGGAAAACAAACAGGAAAGTTTGAAACTTAGAAAAATGATTCACAATATGGAGCTGACTCACTATACTTTAAAAAGTACCAACGCCAACTCCCGCCTCGCCCTGGAAAACCTATTTTTAAATTTA
>JBBTWB010000120.1:0-1313 GCA_038078635.1 Patescibacteria group bacterium
AGCGATTGTCGAATTTTCCTCCATTACATCATGCTTTACTTGTCCCCTGTTGATGAAATTTTACAAAAATATCCGGACAAAATCAGGATAAGAAGATTTATTAAATCAAATCTATCTGAAGAAGTTGAATTGTTTTGTTTTTCGCTCATGCCCAATCATTTTCATTTCCTGATCAAACAAAATTCTAAGGACGGGATTATAAAATTTATGCGAAGACTAATGACAAGCTATGTAATGTATTTTAATAAGAAGTACGATAGAGTTGGCTCACTATTACAAGGTAAATATAAAGCTGTTAACGTTGATAAAGACGAGTATCTACTGCATTTGACTAGATATATTCATCTTAATCCTTTTGAAATTAATTCAAATATAAATTTCAAAGAATTTTCAAGCTACCAATATTATTTGGGCACCAGACATCCTAGCTGGATAAAACCTGAGAAAATTTTAGAGTATTTTAGTGTTAAAGATAAGGAGTATAAGACATCTTCTTATAAGAGTTTTGTTGAAGATTTGCGTATTGATTCAAGTGAAACTCTCGGGGATTTGATGCTTGATGACAAGGTCCGACCTTGACATGTGCGTAACCAAGGTCGGACCTTGGTTGATGGGGATCTAGTTTAAGGGTACTGCAAAAATAAGAAGTCTTTTAAGGGAAGTTCCGATTGGCCAGCATGTCTGGATTATTAACTGATTTTTAGTTTCCTTAAGGTATTTGATATCGGTTGGGGGAACAATTTTTTTATCAATGACCTTATATTTATATACTTTTCCGTCTTTTTTTATTTCAACAATGTCATTATTCCCAAGATCTCCAAGTCTTAAGAAAATCGTGTTATACCTTGTTATTTCAAAGGGATTTCCCGAGGAATGTGCAAATACAAACATGCTCCCCTTTTCCCCCGGAAGGGCTGTTCCCTTTGCCTGTGCCACTCCCCTCTTTAAAATAGGCTGATAAATATTCTCATGGTAAGGGTCTACGTTAAAGAAAATTGGAGCCTGTGCGTTAATTTTAGGAATTGTTATGTAGTCCCCTTTTAGATTTTGTTCAGGTTGAATTTTCGGAGGAAAAAGATAGATAGAAATTACCGGGTAGTAAACAAGAAAAGCCATGAGCGCGGCCGTAATTAAAAATAGATTACCTAGATGGTAAAAAATTGACTTATCCTGTTGTTTTTTGTTTTTTGTTTTACCGGGGGGCGATTTTATAAGATTAGCGGGCAAAGAGCAAGTTTGGAGATCTTCCCGACCGTAGTCGCAAGTACCCACCCAAGAAGAACATTAGTACGTTTCCAATCATAAGTAAGAGC
>JBBTWB010000121.1:0-4259 GCA_038078635.1 Patescibacteria group bacterium
AAAAGGATTTAAAGTTATAATCGCGGGCGCGGGTGGGGCAGCACATCTACCGGGAATGGTTGCTGCTATTACTCCACTTCCTGTAATTGGCGTTCCAATAAAAGGAAAGAACTTTGAAGGGTTAGACAGTTTGCTTTCAATTGTTCAAATGCCCGGAGGAATTCCTGTAGCAACAGTTGCTATTAACGGCGCAAAAAACGCAGGAATTTTAGCAGCAAGTATTGTTGGGACCTCGAATAAAAAGGTTTTGAGTGCAGTTGCAAATTATAAAAAAGGACTGGAAAAAGAGGTTGTAAAAAAAGCGGTAAAACTTGAGAAAATAAAATATCAGAATTATTTAAATGAAAAGTCTAAAAACGGTTAACTTAAAGGGATTCGGAAAAAAGTATCAGGGTAAAGTCCGTGATTTCTATATAGTCGGCGACAAAAGAATAATTGTCACAACTGACCGCATTTCTGCATTTGATGTAATCTTAGGATTTATTCCCGGAAAAGGTGCGGTTTTAAATCAGCTATCCAGCTTTTGGTTTGAAAAAACCCGTGATATTGTTCAAAATCATTTAATCTCCGTTCCAAATTCCAATACATCAATAGTTAAAAATGTAAAACTTATTCCAATTGAAATGGTTGTTCGCGGATATATATCAGGGGTTACAAATACTTCAATTTGGGGATCATATGATAAGGGAGAAAGAATAATTTATGGAATTAAATTTCCAAACGGTTTGAAAAAAAACCAAAAATTAAAAACTCCGGTTATAACTCCAACTACAAAAGCTGAAAAAGGGCATGATCTGCGTTTAACAGATAGAGAAATTATTGACCGTAAAATTGTTGACCCAAAAATTTGGAGACAAATGAAAAAAGCCGCACTTGCTCTTTTTGACCGGGGCACAAAAATCTGCGCAGAAGCAGGAATTATTTTAGTGGATACAAAGTACGAGTTTGGTTTGGATAAAAAAGGCCGGCTGATGTTGATTGATGAAATTCATACTCCGGACTCGTCCCGTTTCTGGATTAAAAAAACATACAAAGAAAGGTTTAGAAAAGGACTTGAGCCGCAGAACTTTGATAAAGAATTTTTACGTCTTTGGTACGCGAAAAGAGGATATACCGGATCGGGATTGCCCCCGAAAATGCCGTCAACTCTTGCAAAGGCGGTAAGTAACCGTTATATTCAAATATGTAAAAAGATCACCGGCAAAAAGTTCGACAAGAATTTTATGTCTGTTGCGAAAATAGAAAAGTCCTTGTTAAATGAGTGAAATAGAAATTTCCGAAAGACTTCATGAAAAATGCGCATTATTTGGCGTATACGGAAGAAAAGGACTTCAGGCAGCAAAACTTACATATTTTGGTTTATATACACTTCAGCATAGGGGTCAGGAAAGCTCCGGAATTTCGGCTTCCAACGGCAAGCAAATCAGAACACACAAAGGTTTGGGACTTGTTGCGCACGTTTATAACGAAGAAAACTTCAAAGATTTAAAAGGACATATTGCAATTGGACATAACCGTTATTCAACTTCCGGCGGAGCACATGATTCCCACTCACAGCCCGTCACCTCCCGCAGAGGTCCCAATGACATGCTGGTTCTTGCGCATAATGGAAATCTTCCGGAGGATGATAATTTATCTAAATTCCTACAGGAAAAAGGTTTTTATACGGATGACTTAAATGACTCGGAACTTATGCATCAGGTCATCAGATATTTTCTTGTAAAAACCGGATCAATTGAAGAGGCCATTAAGCAATCTTTCCCAATGTTTAAAGGAGCTTTTTGTTTACTGGTTATGACAAAAGACAAAATAATTGCAGTTAGAGATTCATACGGGATCCGTCCTTTTGCACTGGGAAAGCTTGGTGGAGGATATGTTTTTTCTTCAGAGACTTGCGCATTTGACACGGTTGACGGAATTTTTATCCGCGACATAAAGCCGGGAGAGATGGTTGTTGTTGGGCCAAAAGGTCTTAAGTCATATCAGCTGGCAGCGCCCATTCCAAAGCTTGATATATTTGAATTTGTTTATTTTGCAAGGCCAGATAGCATGCTTTTAGGTAAGCGTGTATATGATACAAGAAGGAAGATGGGGGTTGAGCTGGCGCATGAAAATCCTATTAAAGCAGACGTTGTTATTCCTGTTCCTGATTCAGCAATTCCTGCCGCAATCGGTTATGCATCAACTTTAAAAATTCCACTCGAATTTGGTTTGACGAAAAACAGATACATTGGCAGAACTTTTATTATGCCGGATCAGCATCTTAGAGAAAGGGGAGTTGAGATGAAATTAAATCCTATACGGGAAGTTATTAATAAAAAAAGAGTTGTAATAATAGATGATTCAATTGTCAGGGGGACAACATCAAAGAAATTGGTTGCAATTCTCCGCAACAACGGAGCCCGTGAAGTACATCTGATAAGTAGTTCTCCTCCCGTTAGGTTTCCTGATTTTTACGGCATTGATACTCCTTCGCAGAAAACTTTAATTGGCGCAAATTTAAGTATTCAAAAGATCAAAAAATTTACAGGTGCAGATTCGCTGTATTATTTATCATATGAAGGACTTCTTTCTGCAATTGGAGTTCCTGAGAAAGCTTTATGTACTGCTTGTTTTACAGGAGATTACCCGATTGATATTGGCAGAAAAAAAAGACAAATTAAATATCCAAAAAAATGAAACGCCTTGCAGTTTTGATTTCTAATGTTGGAACGGGAACAAACCTCCAGGCAATAATAAATGCTACAAAAAATAAATCTCTCTCTGCAGAAATTGTTGCTGTCATAAGTGGGGACAAAGATGCATATGGACTAACCCGCGCAAAAAAAAATAAAATTCCTGTAGAAATTTGTTCTGACAAGAAAAAACTTTTGGCACTTCTTAAAAAAAATAAACCTGATTATATTTGTTTAGCCGGCTGGAAACAAATAATTTTGGACGAAGTTATTGATGCATATCCAAATAGAATCTTAAACACACATCCCGGTTTAATCCCTGATCAAAAAGATAGTGTTGTTAAGAATCCTGATGGGACAAGGGCTTTGTGGAACAGGGGAAAACTGACCAATGTTGCAATTGCGAATTTTTTAGATAATAATGCAACTTACGCAGGGTGCACAAACCACTTTTTGTCGCATGAATTTGATTTTGGTAAAGTATTGGGCAGATGTTTTGAAAAAATAAAAAAAGGAGATACTGTGGAGAGTTTATATAAAAGATTAAAAGTGAAAGAGAACCAACTTTACGTAGAAGTGTTAGAAAAATTGTGCAATTAGTATCATGAAAAGAAATAATACGGTTTTGGTAGTTGATGCAGGAGGAAGAGGAGCAACCTTAGTTCATAAATATTCTCAAAGTAAATACGTTGGAAAATTAATTGCAATTCCGGGAAACGATTTAATTAAATTAAATTGTAAAAAGCCTCTTAAAATTTTCCCAAATCTTAAAACAACAAGCATTAAGGAAATTCTGGAAATTTGTAAAAAGGAGAAAGTGGATTTGGTGGATGTTGCTCAGGATAATGCTGTTGCTGTAGGTTTGGTTGATGCTCTAATTCAGGAAGGAATTTCTGTAGTCGGTCCAACAAAGGCCGCAGGGCAAATCGAGTGGAGTAAGGATTGGTCACGCTCTTTTATGAAAAAATATAACTTGCCGATTCCAGACTTTAAATCTTTTAAAAGTACAAGATTGGGAATTAAATATATAAAATCCCTTAAAGAACAACCGTTTTACATCAAGGCTTCAGGTTTAACTTTTGGAAAAGGAGTTTACTTTGCTAAAACCAAATACGAGGCGGCAAAAGCAGTTTACTCAATGAAGCAGTTTGGAAAAGAGGGGCAAACTTTTTTAGTTGAGGAAACACTAATTGGCGAAGAATTTTCTTCCTATGCAATTTCAGATGGAAATAATTTTAAAATAATTGGACATGCACAGGATAATAAACGTGCATATAATTTCGATGAAGGTGAAAACACCGGGGGAATTGGATGTACGAGTAAACCCTTGGTAATTACAAAACAAATTGAAAAACAAATTGAGGGAATTTTTAGAAAAACGTTTGCCGGTTTGTCTAAAGAGGGAAGACCTTATACTGGAATCCTTTACTTGGGAGGAATGATCGTGGGATCCGTTAAACCAAAAGTTTACGTAATCGAATTTAATTCCAGATGGGGAGACCCTGAGATTGAGGTGGTGCTTCCTGCAGTTGTGAATGACTTATTTGAAGTTAGCATGGCAGTTGTAGATAAAAGAGTAGGCAA
>JBBTWB010000122.1:0-5554 GCA_038078635.1 Patescibacteria group bacterium
CCATCATCCCAGACTACATGAACTGTATTGTTAGAATCAACTGCTATTGCCGGATTTTCTGCAAAATCTGTGTTTTCGGAGATTTTTAGAGGGGTAGACCATGTATCTCCATTCCATCTTGAGTAATAAATTCCAGGATTTACTCCTGTCCAGACCTGTCCGGGGGTAAGCTCCTGCCAAACAACGTGAAGATAGCCTTTACTATCAGCAACGGTTGCAGGGTTTATAACGTCATTTGAGGAGTTGGAGATTTTTACGGGATTTCCGAGGGCATTGGCATCCTGGCTAAAAGTTAAAGCTGCGGAAAAGAAAAGAATTAAAAACAATAAAAGCCTTTTTAGCATGCCTATAAGTCTAATATGACAGAATATAGAGATTTGTCAAGATGCCAAAGCTTATTCCTCAGCTATGTGGCGGTGGCGAATGTAGAGCATCCATAGAAACAGATTGAAAATCGAGATCGCTAGAAATGGAGCAGCCCGGATTATCCCGAAACTGTTTAAGAAAAGTAGTTCAAGAACGATAGAAACTAACAGCAATGCTTCAAAAAACATCCCTAAAGTAAAAAATACCAAATGCGATATATTTTCCAATAAATTTACTCCTTCATGCTCTTTCTCCATTATAATTTTGAATTTAAGGTGTTTTTTCTCCGCGTAACGAAGCAGGGGAGTTGTTCTATATCCTTTAGCCATACACATTATAAGATATTTTCCCTTACTCGAAGCCTTAAAGAAAAACTCGCCGTTCCTGTCAGTTTGGCTATGTGCGCTAATCTTTTCAGAATCTTTGTTATTTAAATAGACATTAACTCTAGGGACCGGTTGATTTTTTTCATCATAAACTACGCCATGAATATAATTGGCATGATTATTTTTATGATCTAGAAGATAATAAAAATATGAAACCATTCCGGAAAAGGGAATATGGTGTTTTTTGGAAAATGCAAACAATGTAATAAGAGCCAATGCTCCTAAAATCAAAGCAGCAAGTAAGTCAAAAAATCTGGTAGAACCTGTAAGTGCTAGAGCATAAAACTGGGTATAATAAAGGAAAACTTCATTAATTGTTTTAAGGTAATACTTAATTAATTGCAAGGGGCTTACTCCGCTACTTTCCAAAATAATAATTGGATATTCTTGTCCATTTTTTATTCCAATTTCAAATTCCACAGTTTTATCCTTATAATTTATATCCGAAATAGCCGCTTTATATTTTCCATAGGGCAGAACTAAATCTATTTCCCCTTTAGAATCTGTAAAAGCAGGATTACCGGTTGATAAATTACTTGAAGGAATTATTTGATAAAGTTTAGTCGTTTGATTGTAAATATAAATAAGTGCGCGTGCACCTTCAACCGGTAATTTACTTTTTGATAAAACAGTAAATTTATTGACGACTTTTAAATCAGCTATCTTTTGTTCCGCAATATTGCCGCTAGTATCATATATTTTTGCAAAAATATCATAATCTCCGGGTTCCGGTCTTGTTTTTAAAGTCCCGGAATAAACGCCCGGCTCCACTTCAATCAAATCGATAACTTCCGTACTTGCTTCAACAATCTTAATAAAAGTATTAACTCCCAATACTTTTTTCCGGACAATTGCCTGGACTTTTTTTACCGAAGCATGGTTTTTAAGAGAAAACCTAAATTGAAAGGGAGTGTCTCTTGGGATTATAAGCACAGGATTTTTTATTTGTTCTTTTTCTGTGAGTTTTGGTAGGAGAGATAGGATGGTTTGGTTACTCGCGGCAACAAGAGTTGTTATATCAATCTCAACTGCCAGAGCAGATGACGCTGTTGTGAATGTGTAAAAGTCCGAAACCGCCTGTTTGCCGCTCATGTCAGTTGCATAAACCTTAAAAAAGTATTTTGTGTCTGAATCAAGATTTGAAAGAGTTATTAAATTAGCAACTGATTGCGAACTACTCACAGAAAAATCAAGATTAGAAGTCGACGTTCCGTATTTAATTACTTTGGTAGTGGCTTTGTCTGTTTGTACATAAATAGTGGCGCTGTCTTTGGAAATTTCTCTGATATCGATACTTTGAATTACCGGCGCGGAAGGGGTTGGAGTTGGCCCTGGCCCTGGCGTAGGAGTTGAAGTCGGCCCAGAGCTTGTGCTTGACGTGGCAACATATTGATAATCTGCTGACGAGTCGCTGGGCGTAGTTTCACCTCCCGGAAAATTGATCAGCGCAGAGGTGGTGAAATTCACCTTGCTTGAGCCGGTGTAATTGCTGGTAGTTTTTAATTTAAAACTGACTGTTTGCCCGCTTGTCCCGCCCGGAAAAGAACTAATTGTCCAAGTTATTGTCCTATTCACAGTATCAATAACAGGAGATGCGGAGCCGTAAGCGTCTCCGGCACTTCCTGTAACATAATCCAGAACATCAACGGAGGGCGTACTTTCTCCTGCTATTGTCCCTTGAGACCAATCTGCCTCAAGAGTAATAGCTGTTGGGTAGGAAAGTGAAGTTCCATAAGTAATCTGGTATTCTATTTCTTTACTCTGAGCAAAAAGAGTACTCGAAGTTACTTGACTAAGACTTACAGAGTAGTCACTGCTACTTGCAGGAACTGTTGCGGAAACAGTTATTTGGTCATTGTCAACAATTGTCAGTCCATAGTCTGAGGAATCAATTGTAGTATTCCCGCTACTTTTTGTTGTGATAGTGCCATTTTTTGCTCCCGAGTCTCCCGTAGTTGAAGAGTTTCCGGTAAATTCAAAACAGTAAAGATTGGAACTGCTTGTTAAATCGGAACTTGCAAAGGTAACGATATTGCTTGAAACCGAGGTTGCACTGCTTCCGATTCCCGGCCAGGCTGTACCATCGGAAGGAATGCCGGAAGTTGAAGTGGTCCAGTTGGAAATAGTTGTGCTTATGGTAAAGTCGGAAGGAAAACGTACTAGAACTTTCGCTTCAGTTCCTGCTCCTGCCGAGGAAGGTTTAGCACAAACTAACCCTGAAAGTGCAGTATTTGCTTTAGTTCTGTCAAGCCTAAGGTAAGCTTGGGCAAAATCAGAAGCAATTGCTAGCTGAGCAGAAAAACTATTTAAAAAAAGAATAGCAAATGCTATAGCGAGTATTTTTCTAAATATGGACATCAATTTAATAATAGGCAAATGCCACGATCTTGACAAGTGCTTGGTCAATATATATCATCATGGAGTGAAAAAAATCACGAAGTTATTCTCAGGCAGGAAAGTCCTTATTCCAATATTTTTAGTAACAGTATTAATAGTTGCAGGAGCTGGATTTTATTTATATAAACAAATCTCAGTTAATAAGAACAAGCCAAGTCCAGCCGCTGCTTCCGAAATTAAAGATCTGACCCAAAAAGTAGGAAAACTTATTGATCTTCCAATGAGCGAGACTCCAACTGTTGCCACGGTTTCAGATATTACTAAACTTAAAGACCAGCCATTTTTTGCTAAAGCACAGAACGGAGATAAAGTTCTAATCTATCAGAAAGCCAAGAAAGCGATTCTTTATAGGCCGGGGGAGAATAAGATAATTGAAGTGGCAGTCTATAATCCTCCTTTGCCTACTAAAACTCAAACCGTAGCCAGTCCATCAGCCGCAGCCACCAAGGCCAAGGTGGCTCTCTTCAACGGGACAACGATTGTAGGCTATACCAAGACGGTTCAGACGGATCTGGAAAGTAAAGTCAAGACTATAGAAGTCGTGACACGGGAAAATGCGGCAAAAACGGACTATAAAAAGACAATTGTTATTGACTTGGGAAATAATAAGGCAGCAGCGGAGAGTATTGCCGAAGCAGTAGGCGGGGAAGTAGGGAGTTTGCCTGAAGGCGAGACTAAGCCTGAAGGAATTGATATTTTAGTTATCCTCGGAAGCAAGTAAGAAGGGTAAGGCGCTGAGGTCGCTAACAAAAAACCCACCATATGGTGGGTAATAAAAAGTTTTAAATAGTGATAATAAATTTATAAGCTCAATAGGATACAAGCATTTACTCCGCATATTTATAAGCTCAATAGGATACAAGCACCTGCCCAATGCTTGTATCCAGTTCAACTTATAAATTTAATGTGCGGAGCCTGCCTCCCGAATAATCTTGCCATTCGGCTTTTCAGAACTATTCGTTCACGCCTCACGGAGCGATTTGACGGGACAGGCAATGCTTGTATCCAATTCAACCTACAAATTTAAAGGTGCGTATTGTTTATCATTGAATTATCTAACGTTGACAAGATAATCAATGAGTTTTGGCCTCATCAGTTTCTCTTGACAAGTGTGTTATAGTTTGATATCAAAGTAGTTGGCAGTTAGTTTTATTCCTGCCTGAAAAACTAACTGTTTATTTGAAGAGCATTGCTTTTCGTACCTTGTATTTATCATCCTGAGTAACGAAAGCGATGCTCTTTTTTTGATAAATTCTAAGTTATAAAAGTACTACCGGTAATTCAATTCCTTTATCTATAAGCTTTTTAAATTGATCTCCACTTTCTTTTATAAGCTCACTATCTTCTCTTGAAATAGCTTCGGATTTCTTATTTTTTCTCTTTAAAAGTGATCTTAAATTGATTACCATGTTCATCCTGAATTCTACCACAGTCTGTCAAGCCTGTCAAACCTATAGCAAAATATAACAAAAAAAATCATAGACCCGTAGTAAACTGTTATTCGATTAGATTGGTTTGGCAATCTAAAATTTTTTAAGGAAAAAATGGGGATAAGTCGTTGAAATCTTTTCAACGACTAGCTTCTGACTGCTAACACGCTTCGCTCTAACTACTAACAGTTAGATGTTAGTAGTGAGTAGTTAGAGGTTATCTTAGGATTGGGGAGATGAGGGAGCGCAGGGAGGGCTTATATTCGTAGTTTGTAGTTGATTCAAATAACAGCTTTATAAATGTCATTTTTTTCTTGAGATTTAGCAGTTCATTATTTTTCTTGCTAAATTGTCTTGTTAAAACAAGCAGATTATTGATATTCGCCAGCTCATTATAAAGACCAATCTTCATAAATATATCTATATAAACAAAAGGGTAGTGCGTATTCTTTTTAAACTTTAACAGATCTTTGGGCAGCCTCGTTTTGTCGAGCATTACAGTTTCTGGCTTCATAGACTCTCCGCCTATCAAGTGTTTGTAAATGTCCGTATGATAAAGGGGAAAAGAGCTTTTTATAAGACTCTTTCCATCATTATCTATAGTTGTTGTTTGAGTACCTATTGCAGCAACTTTTGGATGTTTTGTCAGATAAGCCACCTGCTTGCTAATTCTGCTTTTTAGCGCAACTCCGTTAGGATCCATAAATGCAATGTAGCGTCCTTTTGAGAGTCTCAAGGCGCGGTTTAAAGTACTTGCCAAGCCATATCTTTGTAGATTTGCATAGACCCTTAGTCTTGGTTCAACCTTTCTGTATTTACGTAAGATTTTAAGACTATTATCTCCAAGATAGTCTACGACGGCTACAATTTCAATATCTTTGAAGCTTTGCTCGCTTAGGCTTTGAAGACATGCCTCAAGATGCTGCTCTGACTTAAAAACGGGGAGAATAATAGAAACTAATGGTTTTTGGGCTG
>JBBTWB010000122.1:5654-8634 GCA_038078635.1 Patescibacteria group bacterium
TCATAGCGGGTCTTTGCTACTTATGAGGCAGTTATATTTAAGGTATTTAGAATTTAATCTTACCAAAAAACATCTGCCAAGTCAATTCAGATACGAATCTTGACCTCGTTTTTTTATATATAAAATACAGAGAATAACAAGACTGGCACCAGATAAAAAGAAGCCTATGTATTCAAGATACTGGGGTAGATAAACAATAATAAATTGACGATTGACCATTGACGATTGACCATTTGATTGATCGATTATCCAGCCGTTCTTCCAGTTATTAATCAATTTGTGATCAGTGATTTCTTTACCAAAGAAAGGGAAAATCTGATTGAATAATCCAAAGTTCTTTACTTCATATGCTTTCCAATATGGACTGTATGACTGAGACAAGGAAATTGCGGTCTGACCTGCCTTGTTTACCTTTACTAAATATAAACTCTGATTTGGATGTTTAACCTCAAGCTTGCTTTGATTAAAGCTAAGAACGGGTTTTGAAGGATTATCAAGTCTTAAATTAGTAATAAAATAATAGGGAATGGGAGTAATCGTAATTTTACCGAGTAGATTACCGCCTTTTGTATCTCCGATTGAAATATTATCAAAGTGGATTGAATAAGCTTTGCCAAATTTTTCCATTGGCGGAAGCACCATAATTGAGGTAGTTTTCTTTTGATTCTTCTCAAAATAAGTATCGGTTAGGGGAATTTTCTCATCTTCATTTAGAACCCAGAAATGAAGAGGAAGACCTTGAATGTTTTGATTCTCAACTGAAACAAAATATCCCTGATCATGATCTAATGACGAAAGATAAAAAGAAATACAAGGAGTAGCATTTTTAGACGAAAACTCAAGTAATCTCTTTTCCTGATCTTGTTTTATGAAATATGAAAAATATTGTTTTCTAAATCCGTCACAATTAACAACTTGGGTTCTGTTTTCTTTAACTTCCTGGACAGGATCAATCGTGAAGCTGGAGTATTGATCATTTAGCTTTGGTATTCTAATTATTAGAATAGAGCCTTTTTCAATTTTAGGAAGAGAAATGTATGAATCATCTTGCACGAACCAATCCTTAATGGTTTGTCCTGGGATTACCATGGTTTTTTCTCCGGTAAAATCACTTAAGACCAGAATATTGTCTTGATCTAGGGTTAAAGATGAGGTTCCAACAATTTTTGTTGTACCATCCGGGATTTCCGGAATATTAAAATTAGTAACGCCGTTAATATTTAATCTAAAATAGCCATTTTGGTTATCTTTAATAAATAGATTTTGACTTATTGTACTTTCCCAAATTTTTTTGCTTCTACCATTTGAATTAATAAACATTTGAGGAGCTTTGAGCTGAAAATCAACGGATACTTGAGAACCATTTCTTTTTGCAACAATATTTATTGGCAGCATATTATTTTCCGTTATTAAAGAAGGAATATGAAGCGCAGTTTCTGTTTTTTCTTCTGGGAGCGTAGATGAAAATTCTATATTATCGCTATTCTCCTTTACGTTAAAGCTGATTTCTTTTTGGCTTTTGTCTGTAAAAATACTTCTGAAAGGGAAAAAGCTCTTATTATTTTGAGAATCTATACTAGACGCATAATCTCCAGATTTATATACCTGGTCATGGTTAGCCCATGAAGTTGAGTTTGCTGAAGAGAGAGAATTTAGTGATGAAATAAAGCTGTCCGGTTTATTTACAAGTGGTACCTTATAAATTTCAATATTTCCGAACTCAGCCTGTTTAACAATAGGCAGCTTAGATATCATGTCTTTCAAATCAGCAGTAAAAAGACTTTTAGCAGAAACCGGATTTATAACGTTTTTATCAATAATTATCCAATCAACGTCATATTTATTAAATACAGCTTCCAGAGCAGCAGAATTTTTAGAATATAGCGCGCGGTTAAGTTCCCAATAATAATTTTCATCTTGTGCAGACCAAACATCAAAAGCACGGTCTAAAACCGGTTGAGGCAGCCCATACCAGATAAAGCCGGATCCAGAATAATTCCAATTGTAAAAATTCCATCCCCAGAATGTATATTGCGGGAAATTAGCTATCCTTGTGTTAGGGTTCTGATTCTTGAAGAACTCGAACGTCTGAAAGTATTCATTAGGAATTTTTAATGTGTTTTTCTGGTAAAACAAATTACCTCTAAAGGCCGGAAAGGCAAGCAAAACAACTATGGCTATGAATATAAGTGGAATAATAGTTTTGACTTTAAAGTTTTTGAAAAAACTTGTTAGGCTAAAAATTCCAATTGAAAAAAGAACGCCGTAAGCTAGGGAAGTAAGATTAAGGAATTTTGTATAAGGAAATCTAAATGCCTGATTAAAAAGCGGGATATGTTCGCGGATCAAATTGTTGATTATTGAGAATGGGGGAGTTGACGTAGCAAGCATTGTAAATCCAAATATAAAAAGTAGACTAAAAGATATACCCAATTTTGATTTAGACTTGAATGATTTTATGAGCCCGATTATTATGGTTCCAAAGAGAAAATAACTTAGCCCAAGTACAATTGGGTTTGCGAAAAATGTCTTCCAAACACCCAGGATATATCCATAAATGCCATCAATATTAGGTTCAACGTTACTAAATATAAATCCCTTAAGAATACTAACGTCAAAAATGTTTCCAAATTCTTTATTTTGAAGGTAAATAATCTCCGTTGCCATCTGGTTAATTTTGGAATCAATATTTACAGATGAGCTTGTAAGAGTAAAGAATATAAATGGCAGAAGCCATAAAGAGTTGACTGCAACAATGATTGCGAGAAGCTTTAAGAATGCTAAAGAAGTATGCTTAAAATTTCCTATGAAGAAAGGAATGCTCACAATCACAATTCCAATAAGAGATGAGATAAAAAGGGTGGGGATATAAGCTTGAGCTGACGTTAAAAGAAAGATAATTGCAGTAGTTAACGCATTTTTAATGTTTGGTTTTTTAATAAAAATAATTGAAGTCAAAAATATCCAGGGCAAGCTTGCA
>JBBTWB010000123.1:0-9749 GCA_038078635.1 Patescibacteria group bacterium
TAATCGGACCTAAGAAAAATCTTCCGGGGAGTAAGCCTGCATTTCTCCCAGTCGAAGCTTAGTTTTTATTTCTTCTTAAGAAGCTGGGGAGTATGGGGGCATTTTTAAGACTTTCATCTTTAAGTACAACGCTGCATACTACAGTATCGTGAAAAGATTGCTTTTTAGGATGCCAGAGAATTCTAAAATAGCCAAGTCCTAGGGCGTAAAGAGAATATATAGACATTACATATCTTCCAAGCATCCTTGCGTATCTGATTGGCTTACCTGTATTTTCATCAACTATTTTTATTTTCATTATCTTGCCTCCAATTGTGTATCCATATTTACCAGGTAGAATAAGCCAGTTCCATAAGTAAAAAGCGAAAGCAAATAGATAAGCAATAATAAGTAAAATTGCAATTATGCCGTTATTTCTTAGCCCAAAAGCGGCCCCTCCTAGAAGAACAAATACTACAATATAAATTAAAATTATTAATAAGCCATCAAGTATGGCTGCGAGAGTTCTTTCTAAAGCTGTTGCATATACCATAAGCGGATAATCCCACTTTTATTGTTCTTTGTCAATATATCTTAACTTGATGATATAATTGCGCTATGAAAAAATTAGTCCTCGTTGACGGAAATGCTATAGTGCATCGGGCGTATCATGCCTTGCCGCCTTTAAATAAAAGAGAAGACGGGCAGTTGACAAATGCGGTTTATGGGTTTTTTTCAATGGTTTTAAAAATTGTTGGTGACCTAAATCCAGATAATCTAATAGTTTGTTTTGACCGCGCGGCGCCCACTTTCCGCAAGCAAATGTATGTTGGATACCAGGCGACGCGTCCAAAGATGGAAGATGAATTATCCGGACAATTTGTAATTATCCATGAGGTTTTGGAAAAGATCGGAATTTGTATTTTTGAACTGGATGGGTACGAAGCGGATGATTTGATAGGAACACTAGCTGTTCAAGCAATTGATGAAAAAATGTTTGATCAGGTTATTATTCTGACAGGAGATAGGGACATGCTTCAGCTTGTAAATCATCACGTTTTGGTTTTGGCTCCTATTGTAGGAGTGACTAAGATGATTTTGTTTGATGAAGATGCAGTAAAGGAAAAATACGGTTTGGAGCCTCACCAATTCGTAGATTATAAAGCGTTAGTAGGGGATGCATCGGATAATTATCCCGGAGTTTCTGGAATCGGGCCAAAAACTGCAGCTGATTTAATTAATAAATATCATACTTTGGAAGGAATTTATGGAAACCTTGGCGAAATCAGTCCTAAAGTTTCGGAAAAACTCGCAAAAGATGCAGAGCAATCCGTAATGGCGAAAAAATTGGCAACTATTGAAAAAAACGTCCCGATTCATTTAAAGCCGCAAGAATGTTTGGTTTCAGAAATGGACAGGGAATCATTACTTTCCGAGTTCGAATCGCTATCTTTCAATAGCTTGATTAATAGATTCAAGCTTGATAAAACAGTTAAGGTCGAAAAGCCCAAGAAATCAGAAGCAAGCAAAGACCAACTAGGATTATTATGAAAGCAGTTATTTTCGATCTCGACGGACTTTTATTGGATACCGAACCTTATTGGACTGAAGCGGATAATCAGATACTTGCAAGAGAGGGATATAAACTCACCCCGGAGTTAATTAGAAAAAGACTTGGGATCGGAGCACTAAACACGGTTAGCTTGTATCATGAAACATTTCCATTTAAATATTCCTTCGAAGAATTTGCTAAAGAAAGACGAGATATAGTTTTTAACATGATGGACCAGGGAATTCCAGTAATGGATGGCGCAACAGAATTAATAGATGAATGTTTTAAAAAAGGGTTTAAAATTGCTATTGCCACAACGGCTCCGCATAGAGCAAGGATGTCAAAAATATTAGATGCTTTAAAAGCGTCAAAATATATTACCGTTTTTGTTACTGGACGTGAAGTTGAGAGGCAAAAACCATTCCCCGACATTTTTCTTCTCGCTGCTAAGGAATTAAATATGGATCCTAAGGACTGTTTAGTATTAGAAGATGCTTCAAGTGGAATCGAGGCCGCGAAAGCTGCTAATATGTTGGCATATGGAGTCAATCTTGATGAAGAAACACGAAGATATCTAAAAAAGAAAGGGGCTGACAAGGTTTTTTCAAGTTTGACCGAGGTGGGTTTATGAAGATTGCTATAGTTCACGATTATATAAAAGAATATGGGGGTGCTGAACGAGTGCTTGAAAGCTTACACAATGTTTTTCCTGATGCGCCTGTTTTTACCTGCGTGTATCTACCAAGTTATCTTGGTCCACATCGATCTCGGTTCGCAGACTGGAATATTAAGACTTCCTGGGTACAGTATTTGCCTTTTAAAGCCAAATTAATAAGCCCAATCCGGTTGATCGCCCCAAGTTTATTTGGTTCATTCGATTTTTCTAAGTTCGATGTTGTTATTGTTTCAGCAACCGGCGCTTATAGCCCGAACTCGATTAAAAAAAGAAAAGCTGTGCAGATTTGCTATTCCCACACGCCGCCCCGTTATCTGTATGGCTATGAAACAGCAAGGGATTGGAAGAAAAACTTTATTTCAAGATGGATTGGAACAATTGCAATTCATTTCTTAAGAATTGTAGATTTCAAATCCTCTCAAAATGTTGATTATTTTATTGCAAATTCAAATGAAACAAAAAAGAGGATTGAAAAATTTTATAGAAAAAATGCGGTTGTGATTTATCCGCCGGTGGACGTTAATTTATCAGATAAAGCGATTGAGAAAGGGAATTATTATTTAGCAGGAGGTAGAATTGCCCGCGCAAAACATACAGATCTTATTGTTGATACCTTCATTAAGAATGGTTTACCGCTTAAGGTGTTTGGTAAGGGGTTTGCAGGATTTGAAGAGGAACTAAAAAAAAGAATTAAGAATCATGAATCAAGAATTAAGGGAGGGTCGAAAATTGAGTTCGTTGGAGAGGTAACGGATAAAGAGAAAGATGGATTGATGGCGGGAGCCAGAGCTTTCGTGTTCGCATCCCAGGACGAAGACTTCGGAATTGTTCCCGTTGAGGCAATGATGCTGGGAACTCCCGTTATCGCTCACCGTTCAGGTGGGGTTTTAGAAACTGTAATTGAGGGGAAAACAGGTTTGTTTTTCGACGAGTTTAGCGTTGAAAGTTTGAATAATGCAATCAAAAAGTTCGAAAAAACAAAGCTTGATCCAATGGAGTGCATAAAACAATCCCAGAAATTTAGCAAAGAGAGATTTGAGTTGGAAATAAAAGAGTTTGTAGAAAAGTCTGCCTGAGTTACCAGAGAAGTGATAAAGAAACTTTATCATGATAAAATAAACCCCTGTCCGCCTAGGCTATGAATAATAGGTATTTCATAATCGATTTTGACAGTACTTTTTTAACTCTTGAGTCTTTGGATGTGCTGGCTGAGATTTCGCTTGTAGATAATCCCGACAGAGAAAATATTTTGCTTCAAATTAAGGGAATAACTCAGCTTGGAATGGAAGGAAAACTTAAGTTTGATGAGTCTTTAAAAAAAAGGCTTGAATTATTTAAAACAGACAAAAGTTCTATTCAAAGACTTATTCCGTTTCTTAAGAAAAGCATCTCTCCCTCAGTAGTCCGCAATAAAGAATTTTTTAAAAAACATTCAAAGCAAATTTATATTATTTCCGGAGGATTTAAAGACTATATCGTACCAGTCGTTGAGGCATATGGCATAGAAAAAGACCATGTTTTAGCCAATGATTTCAAATTTGACAGCAAAGAAAAAGTAACAGGCTTTAATTCCAGAAACCTTTTATCGCAAAAGGGCGGGAAGATAATGGCAGTAAAGTCTCTGAAATTAAAAGGAGAGGTTTTAGTAGTTGGAGACGGATACACAGATTACGAAATACGAAAGAGCGGAGCAGCCAGTAAGTTTTACGCTTTTACGGAAAATGTTAAGCGCGGAAGTGTTATAAATCTGGCAGATTATGTGGCTAATACTTTTGATGAGGTCCTCTTTGATATCAAAGAAGAACGTGCGCTTTCCTTTCCCAAAAGTAAAATGAAAGTGCTTCTTTTGGAAAATATTGACGATGCCGCAGTGCAAGCCTTTAGAAAGGAAGGTTATATAGTTGAAGTAGTAAATAAAGCATTAAGTGAGAATGAATTAATAAAAAAGATTAAAAATGTTTCGATATTAGGCATCCGTTCAAAAACAGAAGTAACAAGAGAAATATTAAGGCAAGCTGATAGGCTACTTGCAGTTGGGGCTTTTTGTATTGGCGTAAACCAGATCGATTTATCAGCTTGTGCAGCAAGAGGTATTTGTGTTTTTAACGCACCATATAGCAATACAAGAAGCGTAGTGGAGATTACGATTGCCGAGATAATCATGCTTTTCAGAAGAGTTATTGATAAATCTCAAGGTATGCATAACGGTATTTGGGATAAATCTGCAAAAGCAAGCCATGAAATTAGAGGGAAAACTCTTGGCATTATTGGTTACGGTAATATCGGAATGCAGCTTTCAGTATTAGCGGAAAATTTAGGTATGAAAGTGTTATTTTTTGATACTTCTGAGAAACTCGCGCTTGGTAATGCTAAAAAATGTAAAAATTTAGGAGAATTGTTAAAGCATTCAGATGTTATAACAGTGCATGTGGATGGCAGGAAAAACAATGCAAATTTAATCGGAGAACCGGAGTTTAGAAAAATGAAAACAGGCGTGATTTTCCTTAATTTAAGCCGTGGTTTTGTAGTAGATTTGGATTCACTTGCCAGAAATATTAAAGAGAAAAAAATAAATGGTGCGGCAATTGATGTTTTTCCCAAAGAACCACGTAGCAACGGCGAAGAATTTAGATCTATTCTGAGAGGTTTGCCCAATATTATTTTGACGCCGCATATTGCCGGAAGTACGGAAGAAGCACAACGAAACATCGGGGAATTTGTCAGTCAGAGATTAATAAACTATATCGATTCAGGCGCTACGATTTTATCAGTTAATTTTCCTGCTCTTGATCTTACCAGCTTTAAAAAATCCCATAGACTTATTCATATTCATGCCAATACGCCGGGAGTTTTGGCAAAATTTAATGGCATTCTGGCAAAATATAAGATAAATATCGAAGGTCAGTATTTAGGTACAAACAATGAAATCGGTTATGTAATCACAGATGTAAATAAAAAATATAGCAAAGAAGTTTTAAGCGAGTTAAAATCTATTCCGGAGACAATCAAATTTAGAATTTTGTATTAAATGAAAAAAGTTTATTTTACAGTTGGCCCTTCTGAAATTTTACCAAGTATCCCAATCTTTACAAAGCAGGCTATAAACGACCAAATCTTTTCCTTAAGTCATAGAGGAAAGGTTTTTGAACAACTTTTTGAAAATGCTGTTTCTCAGCTAAGAAAACTTCTGTTGATACCATCCTCTTATCAAGTTTTCTTTATTTCTTCGGGTACCGAAGCAATGGAAAAGATTATTCAAAATTGTGTTAAACAAAAGTGCTTACATATAATAAATGGTAGATTTGCTGAAAGATTTTATAAAACCGCTTTGGAGTTAGGCAAAAATGCACAAAGATATGATGCAACCGGTTCATTTTCTGCCGAGGATCTGCAAGTTAGAAAGAACATAGAGTTAATTGCCTTTACTCAAAACGATACGAGTACAGGTATGGCAATTCCCTTGCAGGAAATTTATAAAACCGCCCGTAAGTATCCTGAAGCACTTATCGCAATAGATGCGGTTTCTTCTATACCGTATGTAGACATAAACTATAAAAAGGTTGACTCTGTATTTTTTTCTGTACAAAAGGGATTTGGTATGCCCTCAGGTCTTGGAATACTGATTTTAAGCCCGCGGTCAATTAACAAAGCAAAGCAATTAAAAGAAAAAGGAGTTTCTATCGGAAGCTATCATAGTTTTATATCTCTATTACAGTTTGCAGATATAAAGCAAACCCCCGATACGCCTAACGTTTTTGCGATATATTTATTTGAAAAAGTTATCAAAGAGTTTTTGAAAAAAGGAATTGAGAATATCCGTAAGGAAACAGAAAGCAAAGCAAATACACTATATGAATTTTTTGAAAAAAGTCAGATATATAGTCCTTTAATAACTGATAATAATTTCAGGTCAAAAACTACATTGATAGTTACTGTTAGGGGAGGGTCGAAAGGTGTTGTAAAATATCTTTTGGATAGAGGAATTGTTATTGGAAAAGGTTACGGGGAGCGGAAAGATCAAGATATACGGATAGCCAATTTTCCTGCTCACACAAAAAAAGATATAAAGCTTTTAATTAATTTACTCAAAAAATATGCCGGAACTCTCCGAAGTTGACTCCATACATAACTTATCTTCTCTCGAGGTTTACATCCTCGCGTCGAAGGGGCGTTTTTGCGGGACGGGTATTGACGTTTTGGGGGGTTTGGAATAGAATTAGTGCTAATAAAGCACCCATCAGGGTCTTTTTTTAAGCTTATTTATGGATTCGACAGGCTCACCATAAATCTGCTTTAGTAATCTTGAGCTTGTCGAAAGATTTATGGGGTCAAACTTTACAAATAAGATTGTGATCTCGGTTGGGGGATCACTTATTGTCCCTAATGGAGGAATTGACACTACTTTCCTCAAGAATTTAAATAAGTTCATAAGAGAACGATTGGCGGAAAATAATAACCGCCAATTTTTTTTGATTGTGGGAGGAGGGAAAGTATCTAGACAATATAGAGACGCTGGCTCAGAAGCCATAGGGCGTAAAATAACCCGTGATGATCTTGACTGGCTTGGAATCCATGCCACCAAATTAAATGCCCATTTAGTCCGCACCATTTTCCGCGATATTGCACACCCTTTTGTGCTCAAGCACTATGAAATAATCCGAAAAGTTGAAGAACCTGTTGTTGTAGCGTCAGGTTGGAAGCCGGGATGGTCCACTGATTACTGTGCGGTCATGATTTGTGAGGATTATGGTATAAAAGAAATGATAAACCTTTCAAACATTGATCAAGTTTACGATAAAGATCCTAAAGAAAATAAAGATGCAAAACCACTAGATAAAATTTCGTGGGAAGATTTTAGAAAAATTGTGGGAGATGAGTGGATTCCCGGAATGAATTCTCCTTTTGATCCAGTAGCTGCTAGAAAAGCACATGAATTGGGAATAAAAGTAGTTGTTATGAATGGAGATAATTTTGAAAACTTAGGAAAATACTTCAAAAATGAGCCTTTTGTAGGAACCACAATAGAATAGAATTGCTCCATTGCTCGATTGTTTGATTGTTGATTTTTCTCCCGTTTAGCAATATAACAATAGAACAATTTAACAATGCTTAACTCTCTTTCTCTACAAAATTTCCGTAGCTACAAGAAATCTTCATTCGAGTTTGATCGGTCAACCATAATTATCGGCCCTAATACTTCGGGTAAATCAAATCTTATTGAATCCATATTTCTACTCTCAAATGGTAAAAGTTTTAGGGCTGAAAAAGACTTTCAAATGGTTAATTTCGGCCATGAGATGGGAAGAGTCAAAGGCCGGGTTTCGGATATTGATTTAGAGGTTGTTGTAACTGTTGGGGAAGTTGCAGGAGTGAAATCTCAGTTCAAACGTTTTTTCGTGAACGGAGTTGCCAAAAGAAGGGTGGATTTTGTAGGAAATCTTACAAGCGTTTTGTTTTCTCCGCAGGATCTGGAAATAATTGTCGGGAGTCCGGGGCTGCGCCGGAACTTTCTCGACAATGTTTTGGAGCAAACCGACAGAGATTACCGCCTGGCGCTTTTAGGTTTTACCAAATCTTTGAGACAGAGAAATGCTCTCCTTGAGCAAGCACGTGACAGTGGAAGACGGAATGAGAAAGAATTTGATTATTGGGACAGTTTAGTCATCCGGAATGGAAGCGTTTTAACCCGTAAAAGGGAAGAGTTTGTTGAATATTTAAACGAATCGAATAAGGATATTTTGAATTTCAGGATTGAATATGACAAAAGCATTATTTCTGTTGAGCGGTTGCTTATGTACCGGAACGCGGAAAATGCTTCTGGAGTGACTCTGGTAGGCCCACACAGGGATGATTTGCTTGTGTTTTTCGATAAATATAAAGAATTAAAATTTTTTGGCTCCAGTGGCCAGCAGCGTTTGGGAGTTCTTCAGTTGAAGCTCTTAGAGCTTGAGTATCTTCGTTCGAAAACCGAGGAGGAGCCGCTACTTCTTCTAGATGATGTATTTTCGGAATTGGACGAGAGGCATATTAATCTGATCTTAAATATAAGAGATAATCAGCAAACAATTATTACAACCACCCATGAAGAGTTTATTCCTGCCAAAATTAAAAAAAGTATGAAAGTAATTGAGTTGAGCTCACAGATTTAACTCTTGATTTTACTCAAGATATATTGGTATATTTGGAACAATGGGAAGAGTTTCAAAAAAAGTTATTGATAAGAAATTGCTAGACCAATTGGAGGATCAGTTCTCTTTTCTGATAGGAAGTCTTAAGAATAGAGATGAGATAAACGATTTCATGAATGAATTTCTAACGAAAGAGGAGAAGATAATGTTAGGCAAACGCCTGATTCTTTATATGATGCTCTACAAGGGAATGACAAGTAAGCAAATTCATAATTCATTGGGCATGAGCCTGGAAACGATTCATTGGTATAAACAAATTTACGACAGCAAATCACAGATATTTATCAAGAATATTGAGAAATTAATTGGGAGGGAAAGGAGTAAAGAAATGTGGGCAGAAATTGAGAGAATTCTTGAACCTGTAAGTCTAGCTCTGGATTCAAAAACCAATATGAAGGCCCGCTCGAAGCTTTTTACCGGGGATTTCTGGAAAAGGTAGTTTACTCCAAATATATTGGTATATTTGGAGTGAGCTTACTATAGTTATGATTAGGGAAAAGAAGGTTGAATTTAAAGTAAAAAAAGAAACACTTCGCGGTAGTTTGTTTGTCCCGGAAGGTAAAGGCCCCTTTCCCGGTGTTGTTTTCTTCCACGGTAGCGGTGGTATTGGTGAAATGTATTTTGAAGCCGCGGAAAAATTATCACAAAAAGGGATATTAGGATTTGCTTTTAATTATAGAGGAGCAGGGGTAAGCGATGGAGAGTTTGAAGAGCAGACGCTCGAAATGGGAATTACAGACGCAAAAGCGGCTTTAGAATTTTTCCGATCTCAACCAGAAGTTGATAGAAAAAGACTAGGAATTTCAGGGACCAGTTTTGGAGGATTTCTTGCAGCTCTGATTGTAGATTCAAACGTGAAATCGCTTATTCTAGTTGGCCCAACTGCATACTCGCCAAAAGAATTAAATAATCAAAGGAATCAAGCTGGGGACTTAACCGATGCTTTTGTAGCAAGTGAATCTTTTAAGAATATATCAAGATACAAGGGAAAGCTTTTAATGGTAACGTCCGAGTTTGACGAAGTAATTCCCACGCCGGTTATCCAAGAATATTTAAAAAAAGCAGAGTTAGCGTCTAAAATAGAAGAATATGTTCTTAAAGGAGCAAAGCATAGAATTAGCATTAATCCTTCTGCTCGAAAAGTGCTTATTCAAAAGATAACAGATTGGTTTTTGGAGACTTTATAATGCAAATGTTTGATGTTAACAGTTTGAAATCTCTTTATATTCCGCCGCCTTCATCTCATAAAGGCCAAAACGGGAAGGTTTTGGTTATTGCCGGTTCAGAGCTTTTTCACTCC
Source organism: Patescibacteria group bacterium (assembly GCA_038078635.1). Lineage (GTDB taxonomy): Bacteria > Patescibacteriota > Microgenomatia > Levybacterales > UBA12049 > 2-01-FULL-39-10-A. The sequence continues at coordinate 9,696 of JBBTWB010000123.1, forward strand.
TCTGCTTTCTGGGCACTCGAAATTGCTTCAAGAATTGTAGATATGGTTTATTTC
>JBBTWB010000124.1:0-4416 GCA_038078635.1 Patescibacteria group bacterium
GAAGGTCATTATTTTTCCCAAGTCCCCTTTTTTCATCAATCGCGGCAACTATACTAATCATATTGTTATTATAGTATACTAGCGCCAAACATGAAGGTCACAGCTTACAAAACTAAAAAAATAATTCCGGGAGATAATTTGTTTAAAATTTTAGACGAATATTTGCCTGACAAAATTCAAGATAAAACAGTTATAGCTGTGTCTTCAAAGATTGTGGGCATTTGTGAAGGACGAGTTGTAAAAAACGACTCAGAAGAACAAAGAGATGAATTGGCAAAAAAAGAAGCAGAGCTTTATCTTCCCCGAGAATTTAACCAATACGGATTCATGATTACAATAAATCGTGGAATAATGGTGGCTTCTGCTGGAATTGATCGCTCAAATGCGGGTGACTATTACGCACTTTGGCCAAAAAACCCTCAGCAAAGCGCAAATAAAATCAGAGAATATCTTGTTGAAAAATATAAGGTCGTGAATGTTGGAGTAGTAATTACGGACAGCAAGCTCTCACCTCTTCGCTGGGGCGTAACTGGAGTTGCCATAGCCCACTCGGGATTTTTAGCTCTTAAGAATTATATCGGGACACCTGACGTCTTCGGAAAATTAATGCAAGCTGAGAAATCAAGCATTATGGATTCACTTGCAACAGCCGCAGTTATTGAGATGGGCGAAGGAAATGAACAAACTCCATTGGCAATAATAGAAGACGTAAGGTTTGTCGATTTCCAGAAAGGAAATCCAACGAAAAAAGAATTAGAAGATTTGAAAATTGGAATTGGAGACGACGTTTATTCCTCTATGCTCACAGCAGTTAAGTGGACCAAAGGCGGAGCTAAATAGATTTCAAAGCGGCATTGATTGCACTTTCAACATTAGGCAAAAGATTTAAACTTGAAATTTCGCTAATATTTATCCATTCAGGGGTAGTTTCGGAAGATGGTTTCAGCTCGCCTTCATAATTCCTGGCAATAAATGCATTCATTGTAAATCTCTTTATTTCTCCACCTTTTCTTTTCAAATCAGCAGTGTAGGAATTTTTGGGAAACTCCAATAAGTTCTCTTCTTTAATGTTCAAACCCGTTTCCTCTTCAAATTCTCTTACTGCGGTTTCTTTTAAAGTTTCGTTTTGACTCTGTCTTCCTCCAGGAATACCATAAGTTCCAGTAAGATGTCCCGCCCCCTCTTCATGTCTTACGAGAAGAACTTTGCCATTTTGGAAAAGAAGAACGTGAGCGGTTGGAATCGGTTTCATAAATTATCAAAATACTTCTTTAGTTTATCAACGAATGGCTTTCTTTGCTCCATAGTTGTCCAATATTTTTTATCATGATTCTGATAAAGCCTGTCGTCTTTATATCTTGGGATTACATGAAGATGATAATGCCAAACATCCTGATTTCCGGCTGTCTCATTATGCTGACGAGTTGAAACTCCATCGCATTTGTAAACTTTTTTCAAGGCAATTGCTAATTTTTTCGAAAAATCAAAAATCTTATGTCCATATTCTTCATCTATATCGTATAAATTTTCAAAATGTTTATTAGGAATAATAATTGTTCCGCCAACATTATTTGGCCACCATTTTCCTCCAACAAAAGCTGTTATATATTTATCTTTATAAAAAATATCCGATGTTTTTGCGTAAAAATCCGGATTATCTTCGCCGTTAACAATTAAACAAAGAGGACATTTAAAATCTTTTGGAGCGTGATTATACATTACTCTGCCATTTTACCGGTTTTTGGATCATACAATCCACCGGCGATTGTAAGTTCTGCGGCAATTACAGGATAGGGATCGTAATCGATTAGCTCAACTAACTCCGGTCTGAAATCTTCTAATTTCTTTACAGATTTATCAATTCTAATTTTTGGAAAGGGTTTGGGTTTTCTTTTTAATTGTTCTTTCATAGCATCAATATGATTATTATAAATATGTACATCTCCAAAAGTGTGAATAAATTCCCCGGGTTGTAAACCTGAAATCTGCGCAAGAATCGCTGTTAAAAGTGCATAACTTGCAATATTAAATGGAACTCCAAGGAACAAATCAGCACTTCTATGATAAAGCTGTAAATCCAACTTCCCATTTCTATTACTGATTTGATACATGTTGTGACAAATCGGAAACCTAGATGCATCTTCTAAAGTTGCCATTGTATAAAGATATTCAGGGTTCCAGGAATTAACTATCAAGTTTTTTGCGTTTGGATCGTCTTTCATTTCCTGAAGCGCCCATTTTAACTGGTCAATAGTTCTTCCCTTTTTTCTGGTTGGCCAATACCTCCACATTTCTCCGTAAATTCTTGGCAAATTCCCCCATTTTTCAGCGAACTTCTTATCAATTTTAATATTTTCAATGAAATCCTCCTTGGACATTTGACATTTGAGATTTGAGATTTGAGATTTAGATTTACCAAGGTAAATCTTGTATGGATAATCGTCCCAAATGTGAACATTATTATCTACCAGATATTTAATATTGGTTTGTCCTGACATAAACCAGTAAAGCTCATGGATTACTCCCTTCCAGTAGACTTTTTTAGTAGTAAGAAGCGGAAAATCTTTTGTCAGATCAAACTTCATCTGGCGGCCGAAAAGTGATTTCAAACGGATATCAGTGCCTCGGTCAATAATCGGAATTCCATCATCTAAAATTTCCTGTGCTAAATCGAGGTATTGGTACTCAGGGTGTTTTTTGCTTGTCGCCACGTGTAATTTATAGGCTTTTGGAGCGATTTTTACAATAGATCAAAATATATCAGCTGATTTTAGACAAATCTTCGTATATAACTGTTGGCTGCATAATTGCTACTTCATGTGCCCATCTAGCGTTATGAAAATGTGGCGGTTTCTGCATTAAAAAAATCTTTTTCTTTAAATAATGAGCAACCCCCATTTCGAGTAATGCTGAAATTCCTATGTATCCGTCTAACCCATTCCTTTTATAATTGATCACCAAAACCGCATCGCTATCTGCTACCATCTGGAAGTTTTTTCTCATAACGTCATTTTTGAGACAATACTCTAGATTTTTATCAAGATTATCAACAAAATTTTTATCTTTTAAATGAGGATTCGTTCCAAATGGTAATCGAGCTTCATGCCCAAGCTTATCTAATTGTTTTTTAACCTTTACCATGTCTTTAACAAATTTCATGCTACCAATAATCATTATTTTCATACTTGTTTTTCTTTTTTGGTTGCTGAAACGCGTCCTCCCTGCCATTGACCGCGATAGGCACTTCCCCCACCCTTTATTTCATGGAAGATTAAATGAACAAACCTGGCTCCCATTTCAATCTCAACAGTTATTGGTCCCTCATTTTTAAGACCAAATGTTAATTCTCCCTGGTATCCAGGCTGGATTGGGCCTGTTCTAATAAACAAACCCGATCTGAAAGTAGTAGTACGGGGAATTATTACTGCTGAAAGATTTAGCGGTAAATTTATTTTTTCAATTGTTTTTACCAAGAAAAAATCTCCCGGTTTTATCTTTATGCTTTGTGTTTTTTTAGGATCGTAGACTTTAACTGATTTAATATCCGGAGTTTTTCTATGTGTTTCTCCTAAAAAAGCCTTGCCTGAAATTTTAAAAACTTCCCCAAGTCGCAGATCAAAGCCTGCGCCTTCCGGATTGGTCAATTCGCGCTCGGACAAACCTTCAACAAGCTTTTTTTTCTTTACTAAATCTAATAAGATTTTTGGTCCTAGTATCATGTTCTGCCTGATTATCCAATTACTCCAAATATACCAATATATCTTGAGTAACTTGATCAACAGGTTTTTCTCCATCAATAGAGGATATTTCTGCGCCAAATTTATTTATCAGCCAATCATATCCTTTTTTTACTTTCTCAACTTTTTCTTTTTCTTCATATATCTCTTTTGGCGCACTTTCATGTTTTTTATTAATTCTTTCCATCGCAGAATCAATTGAAATATTAAGATAAAAAGTATAGTCAGGAACAGTAAATTGGTGGTACATGGAAAGAATTGATTGAGCTATAAGAAGCTTGTTGGCAGATTCATAACCATATTCCTCTGATTTATCTAAAATTCCATAAACCACAGCAGACCAAAAACATCTATCTGAGATTACAATCTTTCCCGCATTCAAAGCCGGCAATATTACCTCTTCATGATGCATAACACGCTCTGTCGTAAACAAATATTGCAAAGCAAGGTTTGGAATTTTTACTTCTCCGCGCAAAATTTTATGTACAAGGTCGCCAATCAGTCCTTCTTTTCTGGGCTCATGGGTTGTTATTACATCTTTCCCTTTTTCTTTAAAATATTTTGCTAAAAGCTCCGCTTGCGTAGTCTTGCCGGAACCATCAATTCCTTCAAGAGCAATATATAAACCTTTTCCTGTATTTCTTCTTAAATCAATATCTAAATCAATATGATATTTCAT
>JBBTWB010000124.1:4516-8556 GCA_038078635.1 Patescibacteria group bacterium
TCTTCGTGAATTCTGCTTTCAATTGGTGCTTTCTGGAATTTATATTTTGCGAATTTTTTATTTGTATATGGGGTCTGGGCGGGACTGCTGAGTTCCTCAAAAGTCATTGCGCAAATTCTCATACCAACTGTTAGTGCAACAGCCATCCGTCCCAAATTTCCAAGTTCCAAAACAGGTCTTCCGTCCCAGCCCGGATCAAAAATGGACGCGGTTGAATGGACAACGATTCCCAAACGGCCAAGAGATGACCGCCCTTCAAGTCTCCCCATTAAATCTGCCGGAATCTTAACATTTTCTTTGGTTACTGCCAAAACAAAATCCCCCGGCTGCATAATAAACTGCGCACCTTCTTTAATTTTTATAACACGGGTTATTTCATTGCTGTAGTCTTTTTTGGAAGGATCAATATAGGAATTTGTGCTATGTTCAAAAACCCGAAAAGTATCCCCCAGTCTAAGATCGATCGAGCAGCTGCCGAGTTGAATTTTAAGGTCAGGTGCAGGCGTAATTTCTATTCTTTTCTCTTTTAACGCTTTTTTTATATCAATATCTGATAAGATCATTTAGGCCGCACCTTTCATTCGGTTATGTTAGCATAAAATTATGTTCTACGTCTATTTACTCAAAAGCATTAAAAATGGGTCAATTTACATAGGATATACTCAGGATTTAAAGAAACGCTTAATGCTTCATAACCTAGCAAAGGTTAACTCCACAAAACTTGGGAAGCCTTGGGAATTGATTTATTATGAAGCCTACAAGAATAAAGAAGATGCAACCCATCGAGAAAAAATGTTGAAACAAGATGGAAGGTCACGAACATGGCTTAAAAAAAGAACTGCAAGGAGTCTGAAAGGTGCGGCCTGAATCATTAACGGCCTTGACAATATATCAAATAGCTACTACTCTTTATATAGATTTATTTTATGAGTTTATTTAAAAGAATAAGCTTGATTTCACTATTGATGCCCCTCCTTTTTGTGGTCTTCTCTTTTATCATTGGCCAAAAAGCCCACGCCGCAAATACTGCTCCTGTTACAATTAAAGTTTTTTTAGATGGTGGCAATGCTACTCAGGACATATCTGAAACAAAATGTTTTCCGTCTGGAGGTGGAGCTGGTTCAGCAGGTATTGTGAAATTAAGCGTTGCAGGAAACCCTAAAGAGATTACTAGTTCTGCATCCTGCGGCATATTGAGTACAACTGCTCGCCCAAACCCAATACCTTCATCTATTGACAAAAAATCAGTCGCAATCGACACCAATTACCTATTAACAAAAGGGTTTAAGGTAACTGGTCTTACAGTTTTTGATGACAATGGCAGAAGAACTTTAGTTAATTCAACAAGTGTCGGTACAACGGGGAAAGCAGTAATAAATTTCGGGGTTAAGTTTGTCGGAATTCCAAGGGAGAAAAACTGTAAGATCAACCCATCACTAGCGCTAGTATCACACGCTGATAATAAAATTAACGTCGTCTACAGGTTTAGGCTCACCAACAACGATGACAAAGGCTGTTCAGGGCAAGATTTTATCCTTGATACAAAGGACGTCCCTTCAGGCTGGAAGAAAGAATTTGAACAAGATAATAATGAATTAAAAACTGTTCCTAATTCTAAGATTCATCTGGACACGCAACAATCTCAATTTTTTAAATTAAGAATTACACCACCAACTACTGCTGTTCCTGATGATTATAATTTTGATGCTCTTATTAAAGATCCAAATCAAACCAACAATCCTGTTGTTATGCGCTCTGCTCTAAAATATACAATTTCAGGCGCAGGTTGCACTCCAAAGAAAGCAAGAATAATTCCGGACAAACTTAGTAAATCCGGAAAACCTGGTCAAACAGTCGCCTGGGAAATAAAAATTAAAAACGAAGATAGCGGAACTAATTGCAAAGAAAGAGTAGTTAATCTTTCAAAATCTATAACCAATAACGATAATAGAGCGTGGAAAGGAAGTTTTGACAAAGATTCCGTTAGGCTTGCCAAGGGTGAAGCAAAAACAGTAAAACTTTCGATAACTTCTCCAGATGGCGCAAAACCAGGAAATAGTAAAACGATAGTAGTTAAGGAGAAGATGGAAGGACACGAAGCTAGCACAAAAAACATAAGATATGAGATAATTTCCGGAGGTCATCCAACAAATACTCCCACCAAAAAACCAACCGCTAAGCCTACAAAAAAACCTACAGCAAAACCCACAAAGAAACCAACAGATGGACCAACTCCAACAGCTTGCGTAGGAAAAACACCTGAGTTTAGTGTTACGCCGGACTCAAGAACTGAGAATCCCGGCAAAGGCGTTAAATATACAATGATTATAAAAAATAAAGATTTAGGCCCTTGCGCAGTAAAACATCTGTCTTTGGGAGCAAAATTGCCAACTTCTACATGGAGATCTATATTTGTTAAAGAAAATTTAGATATTCCAAAAGGCGGTCAGGCAACAATTGACGTAGCTATTACTTCTCCAAATGACGCAACTCCTGGAACAAAAGAAATTACGCTTAATCTAAAAAATAATGCAGGTAACGTTGTTAACACAAAAACAGTCGAATACTGCGTAACAACATGCACATCCATTACTATTCAGCCGGGAATTACCTATGTTAATTTAGCAATTGGAGTCGACGGAATAGGAAAAACGCCAAGAATTCCTCTTGGCGGAAACAAAGAACCTAATAATCAAAATAGGAACTTAAATGTCAGATTCATAAAAGCAACTGACAATACGGAGGCTCTGGTCGATCACAGTAACTATACATATAATTCAAACTCGGAGAAATTTGAGGGAACAATTCAGCTTACATCAAATACCCTGCCGGGAGGAATTTATAATATTTATGTGGATGGACCACAGTTTTTGACTACTCTTTATCCGGGATCTGTAACTATTAATCAAGGCGCCCAGAATAACCTAAAATCAGATAATTTCTATCTAATAACAGGAAATATAAACAATAATAATCAGTCTGAGAACAAAATTGACTTGCTTGACTACAATGTCTTTATTTCATGCTCCATCTATGCTAAAAGCAAGTCTGTTTGCGATCAGGATGCCAACTATGCAAAATATTCAGACTTAAATGATGACGGAAAAGTTGATGAAGACGATTATACTTTGTTCTTAAAGGAATATTCCACCCAGCAAGGAGCAATACTTCCTTAGGTAATTGACAAAAGACAAGTATGAAACTAATAATAAATTATGGATAATAATAATTCCGGAGAAAATATCATACCAACGCCGGGAGAAGTGGTAAAAAAAGCTAAATTCAATAAAAGTTTTATTTTAGTAGGCGGCCTTGTAATCCTTACCGCTGTGCTTTTGATCATAAGTATTACTAGCAGGAATTCTTCATCGCTCCCTTCTATTTCTAGAGAGAGTCAAACTAATACCGCGTATACCAATTTATCTATTTCAGAAGAGTTGCGGGCGTCAACGATTCCGGGGAAATATGAAACTGATGTAAATATAGATTCGGGAAAAAATCAAATCACAGGTGTGCAGCTTGAAATTTCTTATGACCCTAAAGTTCTAACAAATGTTGACATTGTTCCAGGAAGCTTTTTTCCTACTGCGGTAATTATCGGAAAAGAAATTGATCCCGTAAAAGGTAAAATTTTATACACTCTCGGAACCGCACAGGGAACAGATGCCGTTAGTAGTAAAGGGCCGCTTGCCGTAATAAGCTTTAATAAGATTGGAGATACGGAAACATCAATAGAATTTCTTCCCGAAACTCTCGTAACAGACCATAGGTATGATCAGTCTGTGCTAAATGAAACTGAATCAGGTAACATAGGGATCCTACCAACATCAAATTCTAAGCCTTTACCCACAACCCAATAAAACAGAATTGACTATTTGGGCCCTTCTAAACGCTGCTTCATTCTTTCAAGAGCTCTCTCTGTAGATAATCTATTTACCTTACTTGCCTCAATCCTTCCTCCAAGCATATGTTTTATATGTTGAACCTCATCAGGCGCTGAGCTCATGGCTGTATTGGTCTTAAATCTTAAACCCTCACCA
>JBBTWB010000125.1:0-3839 GCA_038078635.1 Patescibacteria group bacterium
TATATGATAAATGGTACTTGGTAAATTAATTATGAACAAGGGGTCTCTGCCTGAGAGAAAAGCAATGTTTTTAGATCCGTTTTGTGTTAAGGTGCAAGCGAGCCACGTTTTACGTGGCGAAGTCCGCCAAAGATCGCTCTTTGAGCCGCAGTTCAAATGAACTAAGGCGAAAAGCAAGATCGGGCGGAAACTTCTTTTTGTGTATTTAACTGCTATTGTCTACAACATTTGCGCTTATGCAAAAGCCTAGAGTTTTAGCTTTTGGATTCTAGCAAAACCAGGAAAAAATTGCTACATAGCTATTTCGTTAGTCGACAGCTTCGCAAGGCGTCGCCTTGCGAAGCTAGCAATGAAACAATGAAACCATTCAGCAATTAAAGAGTTGCAATGCAACTCTTTTTCTCCTACGATAAATCTATGAAGTCTTATTATCAAGCTCTTCTCGTTTTAGGCTCTTTTCTTCTGGTCTTTGTTTGGCAGAATTCACAGTTTCAAGCCTTTACCGTTCCCGCAATCGGCTTTTTAGTCTTTATGTTTTTGATAATTTCAATAAGAAATAAGCATAATCTTAACTTTGGCGGGCCGCTTAATTTCTTTTTGCTAAACTCCGTTCTTCTTCTTTTCATCTTCTCAACAGGAGGAATTTCATCAAGTCTTTTCTTTCTTTTATATTTTCTTCTTTTTGGCGCTGCATTTATAATGAATCCGAGAGTGGTTTTTATTTTCCCGATTGCAATAATAATCATTTTCTGGTCTCAGATTTTTCAAAACGACATAACTTCAAATCTAATTAAGATGGGCTCCCTTATCCTACTCACTCCCCTTGCCTATTTATTTGGAACACAGTTTAGCAAGAGCCAAAAGAACGAAGATGAGGTTTTAAAAACAAAAGAACGGGAAACTTCAGCAGCAGATGAGATAGCAGAAGATGTAGGAGATGTTATTGAAAGTGCCAAAACCAAATTAACAGCCAAAGAAGTTGATAAATTAAATGAGATTCTGGAAGAGACAGAGGACCTTCGCGATGAAAAGTAAAAATTCAAAATCCAAAATTCAAAAATTTAATTCAAAATCCAAAACTTTTTACTTTTTACTTATAATTTTGACTTTTGCTTTTTGCGTTTTGACTTTTGCTTTGCGCGCAAGCGCGCAAAGCACGATGTACAACGATTTGTATAAAGTCCGTATGGGAAATCTCAACTCAATTGCCGGAGAAAGCGCGGGATCAGGTTATAACCTCAACATCACAAGCGGCGAGTTAGCGCCAGGACTTTATAGTGGTGCAAATTATAAAGTCCGGGCAGGCTTTCAGTACATAAATTCAATTATTCCTTTTTCTTTCACACTTTCCTCCCAACTTATAGATTTTGGCACACTGTCACCTACAAATCCTGTCACCCGGACAAGTACTCTGACAATTGATAATCAATCTGCATATGGATACGTAGTAACAGCATCAGAAAACCATCAACTTTTAATCCCCGCCTCCGGAGCACTGATTCCAGACACCACTTGTGACGCAGGAACTTGCACTGAATCCGTCGGTGCAGCTTGGGCAAGCACGCTTACGTATGGGTTTGGATACAGATGCGATAACGTTTCAGTAATTTATAACGGGTCCGTAAGCGCAGGATGTGTTTCAGGAGATACTACTTTTTCATCAAACCCCACCTATTATAAGCAGTTTGCAGACGCCTCAAAATCCGAAACCGCTCAAAACATAATGTATGGAACTTCAGGAAGAACACAGGAAGCGACAGTCACCTACAAAACAAATATCTCTTCAACCCAAGCCCCGGGACTTTATACAAACGCAATAACTTACATAGCAATACCAACCTATTAGGCGAAGCCTAATAGGAATTTTTAATTTCTAATTAATAATTTCTAATGAAATCTAAATTACTAAAAATTAAAGCATTAAAAAATTCAATAAAAATTAAAAATTTAAAATTAAGAATTATTGGATATTTGATATTGGAAATTGGTTTATTGGTATTATTCCCACAGAAAATTTTCGCAGAAAATTTGTCTGTGGGCATCTATCCTCCTATTCTTCAAATCCAAACGGATCCTCCCGCAAGCGTTAAAGCGGGAATTTCAATTCAAAATAAATCAGATCAAACCATAACTTATAACATCTATCTAATTCCTTTCCGCTCTTCAGTTAAGAATAACGGAGAGCCTAATTTTGATAAAGAATTATTGTCTGAATACAAAAACTTTTTTGACAATATTCAGGTTTGGGACAATGACCACAGCATAAAACAGGTAAAGCTTGCTCCTCAGGAAAAGAAAAATCTTACCCTTCATTTGGGAATTCAAAAAAATGAAAAACCCCAGGATTACTACTTTTCCGTAGTATTTATTACAGAGCCAATGGATCAAACCTCTAAGACGAGTGCTTTAGGGAATCAGGCAGGAATCGGAACAAACGTATTAGTTTCTATCGGACCAAAAGGCCCGGCAACAGGCAATATTAGCGAATTCTCTGCTCCCGGCCTTGCAACAAAAGGTCCTGTCAGCTTTAAATTAGGCCTTACAAACACCGGAAAAAGTTTCTTTTCCGCTAAGGGAAATGTTGCAATAAAAAATATGTTTGGTCAGACAATCGGACAAATTGATCTTGTTCCAAGTAATGTTTTAGCCAACTCAACTAGATTTATCGCCTCAAAAGAGAGCAGGAATCCGGAAGAGCCCAGAGTTGTCTGGAATGAGAAATTTTTACTTGGTTTTTATACAGCTGAGGCTACAGCTGCTCTTTCCGATGAAGGACCAATTGTAAGAAAAAAAATCCACTTTTTAGCTTTTCCGATAGAGCTGTTATTAGGAATTTTAGTTGCGCTGGCAATTGTCATCGGAATTATAAGAAGAGTCAAGGCTAAAGAAAAAGAGATATCTTGACACTCATTTAAATATGTGAAAATCTAAGTATGGAGATCCATTAATGTTTAAAAAACTAGGATTTATTTTTGTTTTATGTTTATCTCTACTCGTATTTAAAAACGATAAGGCTCATGCTGCAACATTAAGCAATCTTTCAGATACAATTACTACCTCACGGCCTTCTGCGGCATCACCTCTTTCCGCAGATGCCGCGTCTGCTTCAACCCAAGTAAGCATTTATAATAACGGATCCCGTTTTCTAGCCTCAGATTCAGCCAAGATAATGAGAACTTCAACCGGAGCAGATATCAACACCGGGTTAATTATTGCCTCCCAATCTTCAGCGCTTACCACAGCATATTTTACAGCAGGAACGAGTACAGCATCACAGAACGGAACAGACGTTTTAATAGCAAATAAAACAGCCATGCACACTGTCTCATTCATTCTTGCTAGCCCGGTTCAAGCAAGCGGTAAAATTATAATTACTTTTCCAGGTTCAGGATCCACTGCAGCATCTCCTTCAGCTACAACCTTTGCATTTAATGGATTGACCTCGGGAAATGCAGCAGCAAACATATCTTACAAGCTTAATTCAGGAGGAACAAGAACATGTGCCTCTTTTACAGTCGCAGCTCCATCCATTACTTGCACAGTTGACTCGGGAGGAAGCATAATAGCAGGCTCAGTAGTTACTTTCTTGATTGGTTGCATAGATGGTTCAACTAATGAAGCTTCCTGTACCACTCAATCCCCCCGTCTTATTAACCCAACTAAAACAGCAGCTGCAGGTACTTCTGACAGCTGGAGTGTTGCTGTAAAAACTCAGGATGCAAGCTCTATTGACCAAGACTCAGGGACTACAAAAATAGCAACAATTGATACGGTTCAGGTTCAGGCAGTGATTGATGCTTCCCTTACTTTTACAATTGCAGGGAGAAATAATGGAGTTG
>JBBTWB010000126.1:0-8148 GCA_038078635.1 Patescibacteria group bacterium
AAATGTAGCTGCTAAAATTACCAGGTAGCAAAGTTTGGTTTTATCTATTTTGAGATTTGAAAAATATTTCATTGGGGGAAGTTTTCATTTTATTTGACTACTTTTATACCTAACTCTTTTAACAGCTCTTCTGAAGCTATTGCCGGAGCATCCATAACTGCCGTTCTTCCTGTTGAGGTCATGGGAAATGCCATTGTTTCCTTAATGGAAGATTCATTTCTAAGCAGAGCTATATGACGGTCAAGTCCTAAGGCAATACCTCCATGAGGAGGCGCACCAAACGAAAAGGCTTCAAGCATATGCCCGACACTTTCCTGAATCTGAGAATCCGAGTAACCCATAATTTTATATGTTGCTTTCAGGAGTTCAGGAGTGTGTGCTCTGATACTGCCTCCGCCCGCTTCAAGTCCATTGCAAACCAAATCGTATTGAGTAGTAATAATTTGATCTACGTTTTCTCCCTTAAGTAACCATTCAACATGTCCAGGAAGCGGCATGCTAAATGGATTATGAGTAAAAGTCCAACCGCTTTTACTATCAAATTTATCCGAAATTTCTTCTTTATTTACCGGTCTAAAAAACGGGAAGTCTGTAACCCACGCGAAAGCCAGCGTTCCGTCTTTTTTTTCTTCGGGAGAACGCAAATCAAACTTATCTGCTCCGTATTTTTTCATCGCATCCTGATAAGTTACAACGGGAAAATTTTCATCTTTTAATTTTCCCCCAACCACTTTTACCGCTTCTTTAACAACGTCTTCAACTGTTTCCATAACCTCCTCCCGGTTCACAAAACTCATTTCAAGATCAAGCTGCGTATGTTCAAATCCTCTATCAGCTCTTAAATCTTCATCGCGAAGACAATGCGGAAATTGAAAATATCTTTCAAATCCTGCTACCATCAAAAGCTGCTTATATTGCTGTGGACTTTGAGGAAGTGCGTAGAATTTTCCCGGCTGAAAACGTGAAGGAACTATAAAATCTCTCGCTCCTTCCATAGTGGCCTTTGTAAGAAGTGGTGTTTCAATCTCCACAAATTCTTTTTTCAAAAGTGAGCGGCGGAGGGCTTGCATATAATCACTTCTGAGCCTGATATTTTTTTGCATTCTTTCCCGTCTTAAGTCTAAATATCTATACTTAAGTCTTACCTCCTCATTTACATCCAAACCGTCATTAGTTATTTCAAAAGGTGGATTTTCAGATTTGTTAATAATAGTAAGCGCCTTAACTTCTATCTCAACCGTACCTGTTGTTAAATCTTCGTTAATATTTCCTTTTGGCCGTGCATTAACTTTACCGATAATTTCAACAACAAACTCGCTCCTTAGATCCTGAGCAGTTTTATAAGCTTCCGGAGAAACCTGAGGAATAACTACAACCTGGACAATTCCGCTCTCATCTCTGATATCTAAAAATATTAATTTCCCATGATCCCGTCTTATATTCACCCAGCCCGCTATTTTAACCTCCTGCCCAATCCTATCTTTGGTTTCAATAATCAAACTTCTTTGCATAAATGTATTTTATTATTTTGTAACCTCAATAACAAGCACGGTCCCTAGTTGGAGGATTTTATATCTTTTATTTTTAACTCTAAATTTTTATTTCCATTCCAAATATTTTCGGAGATTGTATAGACTATATCCACCTTGCCCCCAATTTTTAAATCTTGCGAACTATCATGGTTGAAAATAATTCCATCAATTGTTCCCACATTCAAGGTCCGACCTTGACTTGAGGCCAGACCAAGGTCCGACCTTAATTGAACTTTCAAATGCTTCTGCTCAATTCCTACCGATCTCATAGACTCAATTACAACACTGCTTGCTAAAAAAGTAGGTTCCGGATTTCCATAGCCGAATGGAGCTAATTTATTTAAAAGAACAAACAGATTATTATTTATTAAACTCAAGCTCAATTCACAATCCACCTTAACTATGCGGGTCAATAACTTTTGGTTAATATTTCCTTCTGCCAGTTTTTCCATTTTTTTCTTAAGCTTTTCAATATTTTTTGTTTCCACCGTAAAACCCGCTGCCATAGGATGCCCTCCGACGTCAACTAATATGTCGGAAAACGTGCGGATAAATTCAACAATATTAAATCCTGAAACTGATCTTGCAGATGCCTTGCTGTAAGTTTTGCCGACTGATAAAACAATTGATGGACGGTAATAATTTTCTGTTAATCTTCCTGCGATGAGTCCAATTACTCCCGGCTCATAGGACTTATCAGAAATAAAAATTAACTTATCAACATCTTCTCCGACTAAATTCTTGGCGTGGGCAAATGAATCAAAAGTTAATTGCTGCCGCTTTATATTGGTAAGATTTAACTTTTGTGCTAAATCTATTGCTCTTTTAGGATCTCTTGTACAAATCAGACGAAGGCTGTCCATTCCATGTTGAAGTCTACCCATTGCATTTATCCGTGGACCAATAATATGACCTATTTCATAAACTCCGATATCTTTTTTATCTACTCCTGCAGATTTTAATAACGCCAATAATCCGGGTCTTTTTGTATTTTTTAAATTTTCCAAACCGATTTTAACAAGTGTTCTATTGAAACCATTTAAAGGCATCACGTCTGCAACAGTAGCTAGAGCCACCAAACTCAAATGATCATCAATCAAACCATCCTTAATTCCTAATTCTTGATTCTTAATTCTTTTCGATAGAAACCATGCGACCGCTGCGCCGCAAATTTTGGTTGAATGAACTATGGAATAGGCTTTTGGCAATTTGTTGTCTGGCACATGGTGGTCTGTAATGATAACCTCTATATTTTTGCTTTTTGCAAACCCTACAGCCTCATTTGCAACAATTCCATTATCCACTGTTATTATTAACTTGACGTCTTCATACTGCTTTATAAGATTTTCAATTCCAATTTTTGAAAGCCCATACCCCTCAGAGACCCTATGGGGAATATATGGCATAGCATTTGCACTTAAACTGTTAAGCGTTTCCCATAAAACAGCAGTTCCCGTAATCCCATCCACATCATAGTCTCCAAAAACTATAATTCTTTCCTTTTTTTCAATTGCGGTTTTGATGCGGGCCAAACTTCTTAGCAAACTTTTTTTATCGATTCCCAAATTCTTAACTGTCAGACTTTCAAGTTTAGGATTCAAAAATTCTTTAATCTCTTTCTTTGAATTTATCCCGCGGTTTTCAAGAAGAAGCTTTAACAACTGCTCTTCATCAAATTTTTTAAGCTCACTTAGAATCTTAATTTTTTTCATAACTCAAATGTTTGCTATACTATATCAAAGCATAGATTTTAATGAAAGATTCCATCCCATCAAAAGTAATTAGTTTTTATGAAAAGCTGGAAAAGGCAGGTTTTGATGTTTATTTTGTTGGTGGGGGTGTAAGGAATATCCTAATGAAGATTCCAGTTAAAGACTGGGATATAACCACCAACGCTACTCCTGAAGAGATAGTCAAGCTTTTCCCGGACAGCTACTATAATAACGACTTTGGAACAGTTGGTGTTCCTTTGGGTGATGAGAGCCTGCCTGCCGGCAGGCAGGTTGTTGAAATAACGACATTTAGAACCGAGCATGGATTTACCAATAAGCGTCATCCTGACAAAGTAAGTTGGGGAAAAACCATAAAGGAGGATTTAAGCAGACGTGATTTCACCATGAACGCTATCGCAATGAAATTCGTCCCCAAATCATCAATCATCAATCATCAATCATCAATCATCTTCGTGGATCCATTCAATGGCAGAAAAGATATAGAAAATAAAATTATAAGGTCCGTTGGTAATCCCAAGGAAAGATTTAAAGAAGATGCATTAAGGCTTCTTAGGGCGATAAGATTTGCAACAGTTTTAGGTTTTGATATAGATAACGCAACAGGAAAAGAAATAGTAGCTGATGCTAAGCTTATTACGGAAATCTCGGGTGAAAGAATAAGAATTGAACTTCTTAAAATCTTAGAAAGTGACGATCCATCCAAAGGAATACTTTTATTAAAAGATGCAGGACTTTTAAAATATATTTTGCCGGAGCTCCTGGAGGGGGTTGATGTATCCCAGGTACGGCCCGGACGTCATCACACAGATGATGTTTTCACTCATAATCTTTTGTCATTAAAACTCACTCCGTCCATTGACGCAATCGTAAGATTTGCAACGCTTCTTCATGATGTCGGAAAACCGAAAGTAAAGGGAGTGGATAAAGAGGGACTTGTCACTTTTTATAACCATGAGGTATCAGGAGCAAAAATTGCTTATGAAATTTGTGACCGTCTTAGATTTTCTAAAAAAGAGACAAATAGAATTGTGAATTTAATAAGATGGCATATGTTCTCGGTAGATGACAAAGTAACTGACGCCGGAGTAAGACGTTTTATAAGAAGGGTTGGAGTTGAAAACGTAAAGGATCTAATAGATCTTAGGATTGGGGATAGACTTGGAAGCGGAACTAAAGATGCTGAGTCATGGCGTCTTAAAAAATTCAAAGAAAGAATTGAAGAACAATTACAGCCTTTGCCATTCTCAATTAATGATTTGGCAATCGATGGTAATGACATCATGAAAGAACTAAATTTGAAACCCGGCCCGGAAGTTGGTAAGATACTTGAAACTCTCTTCGAGGAAGTTGATGAAGACCTTTCAAAGAATAAACGCGAATTTTTACTTAAAAGAGTTAAAGAAATAAAGAGATGAATAAGCAAAAATTACAGGAAGAGTTAAAGCAGTCAATGTTAGCACGGGACGAACTTAAAACTTCTGTTCTCCGAATGCTTTTATCTGCAATTAACTACTATGAAATCCAAAAGAGTGGAGCCGGATATGAGGCAACTCCCGAAGATATTTTGGCTGTGGTCCAAAAAGAAGCAAAACAGAGAAGAGATTCTATTGAAGAGTTTAAAAAAGCAGGAAGACAAGAATTGGTGGATAAAGAGCAAAAAGAATTAGACATGCTTCAAGCTTTTCTCCCAGCCCAGATGTCCGAGGACGAAGTACGTGGAATTGTTGAAACAACAATAACCGAAGTCGGAGCAACCTCAATGCAGGATATGGGAAAACTCATGGGAGCATTAAACGGAAAACTAAAAGGCAAAGCAGATATGGAACTAGTCTCCAATCTTGTCCGCCAAAAACTAAGCTAGGAATACTGCTAGTCTTTCCCTAACTGCTTTTAAACTGTCTTGCATCTCAGTTGCGTCTAAAAAAGTTGCATCCTGGGCACAAGTCGTTGGCAATCCAAGATCTTCAAGACAGGGATCTTCTGTATGATCTATAAATACTTCATTAGCTCTTAGGTCAGCATCACTTGAAACAGGTCTATGGAATATTAGCGTATTTGCTGGAGGGACTGTCTCGTTTCTATGTGCTGCTAAACCTAGTTCATCAATGTACCGAACCATCCTGAACGAAGGAGGTCCTACGATTAATTCTGTTACCACTCCAGAACTAGCGTCTGTGTAAGCAGTTCTAACAGTTCTACTAGCAGATGATCCATGTGGGTCTTGAAAAAGAGTTTTAACTTCTAATTGAGTCGCTGGCATATTTAATCGAGTATTATACGCCTAAAAAATAAAAAGTCAAACCTATGCAGATTTGAGATTTAATTTATGATTTATTATTTCTTTTCAGGCTCCACTCGTGCCAGATGACAAGAATTGGCGCAGCGTTAAATATGGATGAATATGTTCCTGATGCAACACCCACTATCAAAGCTACTACAAACCATTTGATGCTTGCTCCTCCGAATAATAAAAGTGAGAGTAAAACCAAAAGAACAGTGAGTGAAGTATTAAGGGAACGGCCAAGGGTTTGAAGAATGCTGTCGTTTACTGTTTTTGCAAAATTTCCTCCGCCTTCTTTTCCTAAATTCTCACGTATTCTATCAAAAACAACAATTGTGTCATGAACAGAGAATCCAATAATAGTTAGTAGTGCTGTTACAAAAAGTGCGTCTACCTCTACATTAAAGAAGTGTCCCAGTATTGAGAAAAACCCAACTACTACTAAAACATCATGGACTAGGGCAAAAATTGCTGAGACTCCAAAACGGATGCTGCTTGCCGGTTTTGGAACAGACCTAAAAACCAGAGAGATATATATAACTATCAAAATTGAGGCTAAAACTGTAGCTTTTATTGCATTAAGAGTTGTTTCTTTTCCAATGGTAGGTCCTATGGTTGAAAACTCTTCCTGTTTTACATTTTTATAATCTTTATTAAGAGTTTTTAAAAACTCGTTATTTTGTTTTTGATCAATATTGCTTGTTCTAACTACTACTAATTTGTTTGATTTCTCAATTGTTGAAACTTTTATTTTTTGAGATTCTAAATCTTCCCTAATTTGATTTATAGTATTTTGATCAGCCTGTTTTTCAAATAACAAACTCATTTTTGATCCTCCTCTAAAATCAATTGATAAATTAAGACCAAAAAGCACTAATGAAATTAATCCCGGAATTATCAGGATTAAAGAAATTAGAAAATAATATTTTTTCTTGCCGATTATATCTATCATGATTTATAAAATACTCTTAGGAATGTTCTGGTGACTGTTATTGCTGAAAACATTGAGACAACAACTCCAATTGCTAAAACTAGCGCAAAACCACGGATCACTCCTGTGCCAAACGTATAAAGAATAAGACACGTTATGAGAGTTGAAACATTTGAGTCTCTAATTGATGTCCAAGCGTGAGAAAATCCTAGCTCTATTGCAGTGGAGCGGCTTTTTCCATGGCGCATTTCCTCCTTTATTCTTTCAAAAATAAGGATATTTGCATCAACCGCCATACCAATTGACAAGATTAAACCTGCAATTCCAGCCAGAGTTAAGGTGATCCCAAAAGGAGTGAGACTGCTTAATTTAAATATTGCTAAGTTAAATAATGTATACATAACTAAAGCAATGCTGGCAATAACCCCGAGTCTTTTGTAAAGGAAAACCATGAAAACAACAATTGTAATAAAACCAATTGCTCCGGCTACCAAGCTTTTCTTAAGAGATTCTAAACCAAGAGTAGGTCCAATAACATGCTGTTCTAAAACTGTGAGGGGAACGGGAAGTGCTCCTGCATTAAGCTGAGTAGAAAGAGACTTTGCCTGTTCTTGCGTAAATCCTCCTGAAATAACCGCATCCCCGGTGAGAATTGCTTCATTTACATTAGGTGCTGTTATTATCAAATTATCTAAAACTATTGCTACGGGTTTTTGAAGATTTCTTTTTGTTATCTCTCCAAATTTTTTCTTTCCGTCCGAATCAAACTTTAACTGCACAACAGGAGACCCTGTATTTTGGTCAAAAGTTACTGCGGATGAGCTTAAATCTGATCCCGATAAATCTGTTTTCTTAAGAGGACCTACTCCTGAAATATCTGCGTTTATTGGATATTCCCCGGATGCAATAAGATCTGCGGAAACTGAAGCTGCTGGTTCCCAGAATGTAAGCTGCGCAGTTGCTCCGATAAGGCCTATTGCCTGATTAACATCTGTTACTCCCGGAAGTTCAACTATAATCCTTGAGTCATTATTAACTTTTGCAGTTTGAATGAGCGGTTCAGAAACTCCAAATAAATTAATACGTCTCTCAATAACTGTTTTTGCGCTCTCTAAAGCTTGGTCTCTTTCTGCTGATGGCAATTTCTCAACTTCGGCTTTGAAAGTCAAACTTACTCCCCCTTTTAAATCAAGTCCTTCCTTGTATACGATTTCTTTTCCGAGATGAAGTTTTTGCACTAGATAATTCGGGTTAAATTTAATTTCTTTATTAAAATCTTTAAACGAAATTGACTGCGGAATATTTATAAAAACCGCTGAAATTGATAATAAAATTATGAATAGGAAAAGGGCACGGGGATTTTTCATGCAAGCATACCTTCTTCGTCCCCTATTAACATTACGCGGGAGCCATAAAGAATTGATAGGATGAACGGGTCTCTTTTTTTCTTTCTAAAATCGAATTCATCCTCTGTCATAACAGTATAATTTATCTCAGTATCAAGCCTCTTTTCTTCTTCTCTGACTAAAAGCGCAAGTTCCGGCAAAACTACAGCACCCACTACCAATAAATCAACATCCTCCGGGCCTTTCGGAAGATGCCTTGCAAATTTTCCGGAAAACATAGCATATTTTATTCTCCCAAGCTTTACTCTATTTTTCAGAATTCCAT
>JBBTWB010000127.1:0-2003 GCA_038078635.1 Patescibacteria group bacterium
GCTTCAAGATAAGTATGACTGCGTTTTTAGCGTGGTTGATTTGCACGCAACAACCACCCCGTATGATCCAAAAAAGCTTCAACAGCAAGTCCGCGATGTAGTTCTAGATTATCTTGCGGCCGGGCTTGATCCGGAGAAGTGTTTGATCGAAATTCAAAGTAAAGTTCCGGAGCATACGGAACTATCTTTTCTTTTAAGTACAATTTATCCGGTTTCCCGCTTGGAGGATTTGCCAACATATAAAGACAAAAAAGCTCAATTCCCAAAGTATATAAACATGGGTTTGCTTTATTACCCGGTTTTAATGGCGGCAGATATTTTACTTTATAAAGCAGATTTGGTCCCTGTTGGAATAGACCAGGAACCACATCTTGAGGTTACCCGCGAGATTGCTAGAAAGTTTAATCAAATGTTTGGGCAGACTTTTTCTGAATGTCAGAGATTTGCTACAAAAGGAGAGTATGTTCCAAGTTTGACAGGTAGCGGAAAGATGGGAAAATCCACAGAAGGAAGCTACATCAATCTAACTGACGATTTAGAAACAATTAAAAAGAGATTAGCAAGTGTCCCAACGGACAGTGGAGTCTTGGGCGGAGAAGTGCCAAAAACCGGAGGAGTTGCGACTTTGTTTACTCTTCTAAAGCTTTTCGATCAAGAAGATTTGTACAATAAATATGCGCAAGATTATAAGGACAAAAAGATCAGATATTCGGAGATGAAAGAAGAATTAGCAGGAATTATTTACAAAACTTTAAAACCAATTCAGCAAAAAAGAGCAGAAATAGAATCGTCCTTTGATCTAGACGGCATGATCGTGAAGCATACGGAGATTTGCAGAGAAGTAGCAAGTGCAACTCTTCTTGAAGTTAAGCAGAAAATGGGTTTGTTGTAGGTTTAAATCAAGCCCAATTTATGGTATAATTTCCTCTCAATGGCAAACGGCAGGCGAAACAAAAAACGGGTATTCACTCCAAGACTTAAGAAAAATAGTTGGAAAACGATTCTGCTTTACGGCACAGTCTTCTTTTTTCTTGCAGCTCTTTTTATGGGTCTTAATCAGCCGGGTGCCTCGGATCAACCAACAATTCCACTTTCTCAGGCTATCCAGGATGTTAAAAATGGTAAGGTGACAGAGGTTGAAGTTCTGGAAAATAAGTTAGTCTTACATGAAAAAAATGGAAACTTTCAAGCCTCCAAAGAGCCCGGATCAAATATTTATACTCTTTTTAAAGATGCTGGAGTTCCTCTTAATAAAACAAAAGTAAATATAAATGATAAGACAACCTTAAATAATTGGCTAAATATTTTAGCCTCAATTTTACCAATTGTTCTCATGGTCGGATTCTTCTACTTTATTTTCCGTCAGGCAAGGGGAGCACAGGAGAATATCTTCTCATTCGGCCAGTCAAAAGCAAAGCTTTATAGCAAAGACACTCCAAAAATTACTTTTGCAGATGTTGCAGGAGTTGATGAAGCTAAGCAGGAACTCACAGAAATTGTAGATTTTCTTAAAAATCCTGCTAAATACCGGTCAATCGGCGCACGTACGCCAAAGGGCGTATTAATGATTGGTCCTTCCGGAACAGGAAAAACACTTTTAGCCCGGGCTACTGCGGGAGAAGCAAATGTTCCGTTTTTCTCAATAGCGGGATCAGAGTTTATGGAAATGCTGGTTGGGGTTGGAGCCTCACGTGTCCGTGATTTGTTTGGCACAGCTAAAAAAAGCCAGCCGGCAATTATTTTTATAGATGAAGTTGATGCGATAGGCAGGCAGCGCGGCGGCGGATTTATGGGCGGACATGACGAAAGAGAGCAGACCTTAAATCAAATCTTAGTTGAAATGGATGGATTTTCTCCAAATGAACAATTAGTAGTTATGGCGGCAACAAATAGACCTGATGTTTTGGATCCTGCGCTAATCCGTCCCGGAAGATTTGACAGAAGAGTCGCATTAGAGCTTCCTGACGTTAAGGGAAGGAAAGAAATTTTGGCAATCCATGCAA
>JBBTWB010000128.1:0-7089 GCA_038078635.1 Patescibacteria group bacterium
GCAAAAGTATTTCATAAACCAAGAACCCAAACTCTAAGCGAGCAGGAAAAGAATTTATACTTAAAACCTCAAAAATATTGGGAAGTAATGGACCCTAAAGTAAAAGCGACAGCAAATTCTCTCAAAACTCCTGAGGCAATTTACAATTATGTAGTTAAAAATCTTAAGTATGACCCGACGCGGGTTAAAGATAATCAAGTAAGAGCCGGGGCATTGGGAGTTTTAAATAACAAAAACTCTGCAGTTTGTCTTGAATTTACAGATCTATTTGTAACTCTTGCAAGGGCCTCTGGAATTCCCGCAAGAGAAGTTGAGGGATTTGCAAACACCAATAACTCTGCCAATCGCCCTCTTTCACTCTTTAAAGATATTTTGCATACATGGCCGGAATATTACGACTTTAATAAAAAAGCATGGATTATGGTTGATCCCACATGGGGAAATACAACGGGAGGTATAGATTATTTCAATGTATTTGATTTTGACCATCTGAGTTTTGTAATAAACGGGGAAGATAGCAGTTATCCTGTCCCTGCAGGAGGATATAAGATCCCCGGAGATGAAAACATTCAGGATGTTATCGTAGTAACATCCCGGGTTTTTGATGGAGAATCGCCAGAGCTTTTTGCTTCAACTGATTTTTCAAAAAACTATTTATCCGGTTTTCCAATTGAAGGGAATATTGTTATCTCAAACTTGTCAGGTGTTCTTTCTCCAAGTCAAACATTTAATATTTCATCCGGCAGTTTACTTCCAAATTCTCAAAATTTGTTTTTTGATGAAATTCCTCCATTTGGAAAAATAACTGTTCCTGTAAAATTTTCACCGCGTCCTATTTTGACAAACGAGACGGATATTATTAAAATAACGATCGGTCAGCAAAAGTTTGAGAAAGAAATTCTAGTTATACCCTTTTATAAAAATATTTATTTTTTTCTTTTCTTTGGAGGAATTTTAATTGGAAGTATTACGCTCACATTATCAATCTTTGCCTACAGAAGAAGGCATATACATGTTTCTTGATGCCAATCGGGAAATTTTGTATGTTGGAAAAGCTAAAAATATTAAGAAAAGAGTTTCTTCGTATTTCGTAAAAAGAGCTGACACGGGAGCTAAAACCCGGGTTTTAGTTAATAAGATTTCTAAAATTAAAACAATAACCGTTAACTCCGAACTTGAATCATTACTTCTTGAAGCAAATCTAATTAAAAAACATAATCCTAAATATAACGCCAGACTAACTGACGGGAAGTCATATCTCCTTACCAAAATTACGATAAAAGACAAAGCTCCAAAAGTATTATTAGCAAGGCATGAAAATGAAAAGAACTCTATATATTTTGGCCCTTTTCCTAATTCAAGTGAATTAAAACTGGTGCTTAAACTTATTAGAAAAATATTTCCGTATCAAAGCGTTATCAATCATCCTAAGAAATATTGTCTTTATTACCATCTGGGACTTTGTCCATGTCCGCCCATGTTTAAAACTGAAAAAGAAACAAAAGATTACAGGAAAAACATAAGACACGTGGTTCAATTTCTTGAGGGAAAAACAAAGGATATACTAAGAGATCTTGAGAAAGAAAGAGATGATGTAAGCAAAAATGAGTTTTTTGAAGATGCGTTGGAAATTCAAAAAAAAATTAATGCAATAAATTTAATCACATCAGGATCGCATTCCCCTTTTGAATATGAAACTAATCCAAATTTAAGAAGCGATTTAAGAACTAAAGAGACTAACCAACTTTTAAAGGTGCTGCAAACAAATGGCGTAGATATAAAAAAACTTATAAGAATTGAGTGTTTTGATATTTCAAATATTTCCGGGATTCACGCAACGGGATCTATGGTAGTTTTTATAAATGGTGAAAAAGATAGTTCTTTATATAGACGTTTTAAAATTAAACGTCCGCCAAGAGTGGTACCTAATGATTTTGCAATGATTGAGGAAGTTATAAAAAGAAGACTAACTCATAAAGAGTGGGGAATGCCAAGTCTGATTATAGTTGACGGCGGAAAAGGACAAATTTCATCAGCTCACAAAGCTCTTTTTGAAAGCGGCGTTGATATTCCCTTAATTGGAATTGCAAAAAGGGAAGAGCTTCTAATTACAGCTGATTTTAAGGTTATAAGACTTCCTAAAAATTCAGATGCCATACTTTTAGTCAGAAGAATCCGGGATGAGGCTCATAGATTTGCTATCACTTATCACAGAAAACTCAGAAGTAAATATTTGTTGGATGTTAAAAGTTAGGAGTCAGCAGTTAGCAGCTGGATTACTTCCTCGTAATTGTGTAAGTGTAGGGAATAAATAGAAAAGCCGCAGGCATATCATCAATCAGATATTTCTGAAAATCCAGATAAATCTTTTTTCTTTCCGCTAAATTATTCGTGCGCCGTCCATCTTCAAGAAGCTTATCAATTCTTAAATTTTTATAACGCGTGATGTTATTTTGCTGTCCTGTGTGCCAAAAAGTATATTGGTCGGGATCTTTAAGAATAGGCATTTCCCCTAAAAACGCTTGGTATGAAATTGGAATAGTGTCTGTTACTTCGATTTTTGTTTTTAAGTTTATTTTCTCCCATGCTATGGCTATTTCTTTTGCCAAATTTTCATACTGGGGAAGTGTTTTTAGTTCAATTTCAATTTTTCCGGCCTTTGATGCGTCTGAGCTATCTAGCTGCTCTCTTGCATTTTCAAGATCTTGAGTATAAGCCTCACCCTTATTATTCGCCCAGGAGTCTGGAAGATATGGAGTATAAACTCTTTTTCCTCCGCCAAATTCGTTTGGAAGTGAGTATCCTAGTGCTTTTCTGATTTTTTTATCGGAAAGAAAAGGATCCGAATTATTGAGAAAAACCGTTACAATCTTATCGTTATTTAGGTTTTGTGTGATTTTGACATTTTTAAAATCTGTTAGATTATGTCCTTTTTTATAATCTAGGTTATTAATCTCTGTAATCTCTGATACTTCTCCTAATACAAAAGCGTTTTTTAAAGCCATTTGTGTGTCATAAAAATCATATTTAATAATCTTTTTATCCTTTTCAGAAAAAAACTCTATAAAATCAATAAACCCGCCATTACTTTTTAATTTACTAATCTTGTAATCTGATATTCCTACATAATTTTTTTTAAACACTTTATGATTGGCTAAAGTAACCAGAAACGGAGAATATTTATCCTTTAATTTAAACACAATGATTTCTTTTGTAGGACGTTCTATTGAAACGTCCTCAAAATTATAATTAATAGATGCGGAGTCAAGTTTTTTTCCGTCTGCGAAATAAATATTGGGCAAAAGATAGAAAATAAAAGTTTTTCCGTCATCTTTTATTTCCCAGCTCTTGGCTAAATCTGGTAAAACTTCTCCTTTTGGGGAAATTTTGGTCAAACCTCTTGACGCCTTATCCTGAATTATATCCGGAAGATTTCCCGGCAAATCCTGCTTGAAGTATGTACCGGCAATACCTATACTCGTTGTATCTGTAATCGGGATTTTTGAAAGTATAAAATTTCTATTAAGATAGAGGAGTATAGCAAGGACAATTCCGACAACAAAGAAGATAACAATCAGCTTTCCCCATTTTCTTAAGTACGCACGTAGCAACCAGAAAATTAATCTTTTTCTTTTTAAAAAAATCATAAAGCACCCTTACTCTACCGGGGTATAAGAAGTAGTATGGAAAATAAGGCAAAGAGAACACTTAAAATAACAGTTGCATAGACTAAAACCTTTTCTACACTTCGTCTGCTTCTGAACGACTCACCACTCCCACCAAAACTTGCCGAAAGACCTGATCCTTGAGCTTGAAGTAAAATTACAGCAACGAGAAGAATTGCTACAATTATCTCTAAAATATTTAATATCACGGAGTAATTATACCCTTTGAGAGGAATCATTTCAACTTTTTAGATAAGAGAAAGGGCACCATGGGTTTGTTGAATACGTTGACGGGACGAGCGTTTGTCGCGCGGTACGCGGCATGCTAGTCTTATCTAGTTAATCAACACCTTCCGGTGCCCTTTCTTGCAACCCTTAACTTGGCTGCCATTTGTGGATCCTGGATCACCCCCGAGCAGCCCTGTGCGTAGACATGGCGTATTCGGATTCTTCCCCGGCCGGGCGGTGAACGGTGGGTACGGCGGTTCGTCGGGGCTTGAAGGCGTTGATTGCTGTCAAGAGCTCCCTGAGGTTCCTCGAGCCGTTCTCGGGGTCTGTCACAATGATCATTCTGGCAACGTTGGCTGCGGAAAGTACAACGGACAGCATGTCCGCCGTGGCATTGCTTGTAGCCTCATCTTCCGCATCAACCGAGAGCTTCAGTGCTCTCTGCAGAAGATTACCCGACACGCCACCATGTCGAAGCAAATTCTGAAGATCTGCTCCGGCAGATGTCCTTGCGCTTGATTTTCCAGCCATTATTCGAACTCCTCATGTTATGGGTGGACTGGATTGAACGCGGTTTTTGTGTCACCACACTCCTTCTAGTTGAGCTTCCGATCAATCCTACGAGAGGATAGCCACCCTGTTTGCTCTCATCTGTTCGATTCCCTGCAGATGTGCGTGCATGACGCGACCAGCGAGCTCGTAGGCAATCTGGCCTGCGATTTGCACGTCCCAATAGTGTTTGAAGCCGCTGACTGCCACGATGATCCCGTCAACGCTTGCGCTGCCTCCCCAGATACAATCACCTGATCGTAGAAGCGCTGGCTTGAGGGAGACGAGCTCACCGCTGGAATGTCCTGTCCGATGATGGGATCTGGCCTTCGCAGTCGCATTGACTTGATACTTTGGATCGACCTCGAAGCCTGGAAGGCAGAATGCCTTTTCGAGAAGAACAGCTTCCTCGAACTCAAGATCAGGTGCTTCAAGCACAACACAGACAGCGAACTGACTTTCACCAGATCCGTAGTAGTCATCCCTCACACGCGGGATGACGAGTTCAGAGACAAATTCCCTAACCATCAGACCCGTATTGTCATGATTCAAGTAGGCGCTTGGTGAATCCATGATTCCGGCTCCCTTTCGTATGATAGTTGGACTGGATTGGACGTGATCAGGTGTACCAGGGAATGATTCCTTCTTCCTGGATTTCGGGTTCTTCAACGGGCTCGAACCGGCCATCTGCAATGTAAGCTCCCCATTGTATTCGAGTGAGCTCGTTGGTCACCCTACCCCATAAGGGCTTGCCGTCGACGCGTTGGATGACGATATTCTTCTCGTCATAGCTGATAGTGACCGTGACAATGGCGTTGTCATGAACATAACGCCACTTCTCGGTTCTTGTCAGACTGCTGGAAGGACCGGGATCTGCCATCTAGTCTCCTTTCCAAGACTTTTGTTGACGGGGGTTGGTGTCGGATTGGATTGAGCAAGGAGGGGGCGGCCCCCAATGCCCTAGCAGTTAGGTAGTGGGCATCTCCTCGAACTCCTTTCGGAAGCTGAGCTTCGCGTTGGCCCAGCCAAGCTTGCTCTTGCACCGTTGGCATGTGCGAACGTGCTCATCCCGAGTCGGGGAGTTGGCCAAGCGGATAACCCCCTTTGTATTCAGGCATTTTCTCACCCGATAGACTCGGTTAAGCAAATGCCGCAGCATCCTCTCCTCACACTCATCGCTTGCTCGAACATGAGCTTCGAACGAGCCCATCGGGGCTAGCATGAGGCGCAGGATCTCCACATGGATGCTCCCTTGCTGACAGAGCTCCGCCAGAAGATCCAACGGAATTGCAGCTACGAAACCAACCTCATCATCGTGAAACTCGCATACGTGAGCCGGCATCTTGGACTCCTCTTTGGTGTATAGTCTGGTCCAAGTGGACTTTGTCTTTGCTTCCGCCCAAGCAACTCCCTATTAACGATTAATGAATAACGATTAAGGATTTATGAATAGAGCGAAACCAAAGCTCTTTAATCTTTAATCTTAAATCTTTAATCATTCGCAGAGAGTCGCTCGAACGAAAGACTTTAATTAGATCCGTCCCACACAATCTTACCTTTCGCCTTAGCTACTATTCGTAGTCTGGCTCAAGGAGCGATTATGCGGGATAAACAATTTTGTTAAGGTGCAAGCGAAGCGCAGTCCACCATAAACTGCTCCGTGAGCCGTGTTCGAATAGAACAAGAAGGCGAACGGTAAAGTTCGGTGGACAAAAACTTCTTTATAAAAAATGCAGAATTTAGAGTAAAAGAACGCAAATGTTCTTGTCTCTTCATTTTGCAAATGAGATTATAGAAGAAAAGAAGGCTAAAATCAAACTATAGGGTCAGATTTATCTTTTAATTAACCAGTCGAAGAAGTTTATGATTATAGATAGTAATCCTGCGGCAATAACATATGCCCAGAATCCGTTAAAATGCATAACCGGCACTACAAAACCTGCAAAGTTATATCCGTTAAAGGTAAATGCCGAAACCGTAATGGATGGCACAAAAACTGTAAGAATATAAAGAAGAATAGTATTGATAAAAAATGAAAACAAACCTAGAGTTATAACATTTAAAGGAAGAGAAAACAAACCCAAAACAGGCTTTAAAATTCTAAAAAGAACTGTAAGAATAAAACCGCTCAAAAGAAGCGTAGATAATCCTCCTGTTATTTTTACTCCGGGAAGAAGCTGAAAAAGAATAAAAAGGGAGATTGCATTAAAAATAGTACTTCTAAGAATTGTTCTCATTATTTAAAGCGTAGCAAATTATACTTGAAATGAAAAGCCATCCCGCGTATTATAGAAAAACTTATGGATTCGGTAAAATGTCCTCATTGCGGAAAACAAGTTGAATTATCTGAGGCAATCGTTCATGAACTTCAAGCCCAGGTGCGGGATGAGGAGAGAAAAAACCTTAAAGCTGAATTTGAAAAAGAAAAAGCCGAAGAAAAGGCAAATCAGGAAAAGAAGCTCCGGGAAGAGTTTGCCCTGGAAAATAAGCAAAAAGCAAACGAATTAATAGAAGCAAAGAAAAAAGAAATAGAACTTTCGGAAAAATTAGCAAAAGAAAAAGAAGAAAGAGGTAAGTCTGAGGAAAAAATTAAAGAAGAGACATTAAAAGAAGCTTCGGAAAAATCCCGCTTAGACAAATTAGAATA
>JBBTWB010000129.1:0-2962 GCA_038078635.1 Patescibacteria group bacterium
AAGTTTAGATTTATTTTTTCTCATGACGTCGGATGAGAGCATAGTTCTTAATCCGACAATCTCCAAAGTCTTATTCGGAATCTCAATTCCAACCAAGTTTCTTCCCGGAATTGGCGCTTCAATTCTGATTTGTCCCGTTGGAGCTCTAGTATTAAGTGCCAAATCATTGGCGAGAGATGTAATTTTGGAAACTTTAGTGCCTAATGCAATTTCCAGTGCGTATTGTGTAACAGCAGGGCCTAAATTTACTTCAACTA
Source organism: Patescibacteria group bacterium (assembly GCA_038078635.1). GTDB lineage: Bacteria > Patescibacteriota > Microgenomatia > Levybacterales > UBA12049 > 2-01-FULL-39-10-A. Next base: position 258 of record JBBTWB010000129.1, read on the forward strand.
CTTTTGCAGTTATCCCAAAACTTTGAAGAGTTCTCTCAATTACCCCCGCAGTCTCTTTCACGTCTCCTCTATCAGCTTTTCCGCCTTCATTTTCCGAAAGAAGATCAAGCGGTGGATATTCCCAAATCAAACCTGAGGAGAGCGTATTTGAAACAAGTTTTTCGGAAATCAAGGACTCATCTTTCTTAACACTATTTGCAACAATTGCTGGACCTCTATTATTAAATTGCGATTCTTTTATAGTCATTTGTTTACTGGATAAAGGATCTTTACTTTTTTTGAAAAATCCTAAAGGCAAAATTTTTCCGCCCGTTTTTTTAATGGCGAGTAAACCTTTAAAAATCTCATCAACTGATGTATCAAATAAAACTACGAGCCCAATAAAAAGGCCTGTTATGCAAACCAGAAAAGTCCCGAGAGGAGTTATTACATCAGCTATATTTGTAAAAAGCAAACCTCCAATATAGCCTGATTTAAAAAGAGTAAGTGCACTTCCATAAACTATTAAGAAACCTATTGCAACGTTGGGGCGGGATAGCACAAATTTCATCTTAAAGAATAAAAAACCAAGTAATATAAATACTATGGACAGGAAAAATGAAAATGCCCCGAAATATTGTGTAAGCGAGGAATTTATAAACTCAAAAGAAGGACCATTTCCCAGGAAGGAGAGGAAAAGTAAAATTCCAAAAGCTATTTGACCAAATCCAAAAATGGTATAAATTGTCTTTTTCTTAAGTTTTAACTTAAATTTGCCGCGTTTACCATAACGGCCGCGTTTAGCCATATCAACCTATTATAACGGGAGATTCAAAAGAGTACAAGAAAGGGTGAATTAGCTTGTCGCTCCGTGTCTGGGACTCGCGCCTGTGGTCTCCGAGGCAAATCTCAACTCAAGAGGCGGAGGTTCATAAGGTGCTACAGCCATTGAATCGATTCTCAATGGTTCTGCATCTCTTCCTTCATGGCCTATCTGATCCGTCGCCGAAGCATCTTGGACAGCGTCTCGTTGGTCTAGCAATCGGACAAAGGTCACCTGGTCTTCCAGTCTCATAGCTAAAACTGTTGCAGCTACTTCTGGTTCCAGACGCCCTATTCTTCTAACATATCCGTGTGGCGGCGGTGCTTCTCTAACTTTACCTGGTGCCGGTATTGCCAATTCTGCGCTCATGCGAATATGATAAATGATTAACCTTATCACTAGCTTGACCTAAAAACGATTTTTTTCTGACAAATTGCTGACAAATATAGCGAAAGATTTATGAATGAACTATCGAAGAGCCAGCGGTATTCCATTTATGAAACTTCTGAAAGACGGACTGTTTGAGTATCTTGCTTTAATCTAAGCCTTTGGAGTCCGGATTTCATTAGTGAGCTGATCAAACTTTAATATTCAAATCAAGGATGCGAACGTGTTGAATAAATGTGGATACCCGCTGGCTCATTTCAAACGAGTATTTGCGAAATGACAAACTAACAACTAAAATAATAATCCATGAATCCTAGTGCTATTGAAACAACTTATCCAATCAACTTTAGAATTGATGATGCTAAAGAACTGGGAAGTCACATTAAAAATAGAAGATCCGTAGTCCTCATTGGAATGAAGAGAGTGGGAATCAGTAATTTTCTCCGCTTTTTTCTTTATCACAAGGATATAAATAAAAAATACCTGGATGCCAAAAAATATTTATTTATCCCTGTTGATCTGAATGACTTGGTTGAGCGGGAAATTTACCCCTTTTGGGTTCTGACTTTTAAAAGATTGGCCGATAACGTTGAAAAATCAAACATGCCAACTCAAATAAGAAAACAAATTGATCTTTATTTCCTGGATAGTATCCAATCTCAGGATCTATTTCTAACAATTGATAATCTTAGGAAAAGTCTTGTTCTTCTTTGCGAAAAAAAATATCTTCCTACAATTTTCTTTATTCGCTTTGACCGAATGAAAGACGCCATGACGCCTGATCTTTTTGCAAATATTCAAGGTTTGCTTGAGGCAACTCACCACGGACTCTCGTATGTTTTTACAAGTGCCCGGGCGCTCGACCATATTGAGCCAAATATTTTTACCAAACAATCAATGTATGTATTTTCAGAAAACTTATACGTCAAGCCTGCCAAAAAAGCTGACAGCAAAATAGTTTTTGACTCCACAGTTAAACAATTTAACTTAAAACTAAACGGAAAAACAATTCAGGAACTTTTAAAATTAGTTGACGGGCATACCCAATATCTACAATTTGCTCTGATTTCTTTAAAAGAGTCAAATTCAAATTTAAAACAAAATGAAGTTTTTGAATTTTTAAAAAATGACGAGAGGATCTCTCTCCAGTCCGAAGAACTTTGGGAAAGCTTATTACTGATCGAACAAAAAATTCTTTTAAAGATAATTAATAAGAAAAAATTGATAACTGAAGAAATAAAAGATGCGGACTATTTAATAAACACAGGATTTTTTAATCAAAAAACGTTAAAAATTTTCAGTCCGGTTTTTGATTACTATATTAAAACTAAAGAGGAGGAAAAGAAAAGAGAAAATACGTCTTTAGACTTTTCCAAAAAAGAAAATGCACTCCTGCTTTTTCTGGAGAAAAATGTAAATCAAATTTGTGAAAGAGAACAAATAATAGAAGCTGTTTGGCCGGAAGCAGAAGCACTGGGTGTCACAGACTGGGCAATTGATAGACTTGTTGCAAGAC
>JBBTWB010000130.1:0-8350 GCA_038078635.1 Patescibacteria group bacterium
TGAAAGGAATCCTCGCAAATGGCTGATTTAACTACCATTTACGTTGTCAGACATGGACAGTCATTTTTTAATGCAACCGAAAACATTGAATCAATTAAGCATGACGGCGAATTTGGCTCTCCTCTTACCCCTGAAGGCAAAGCTCAATCAAAAGCTCTCGCTTATAAGTTAAAAGATATCAATTTTGCCGCAATTCTTTCTTCTGATTTAAACAGAACTATAGAAACTGCAGAAATAATTGCTGCTCAGGATAATCTCAAGGTTGAAACCAACAATACCATTAGGGAAAGGAGTATTTTTGATTATCTGAATAGCAGGGATGGATTAAAGAGAGATGGACTTGATAATCTGAATTCAGAAATACATAGAGACCTTGCTAAACTTGATGAAAAAGAAAAAATGAATTACAAACATACATCAAACATGGAAAGTGCTGAAGAAGGAGCTTTAAGGTTGTTTAAATTTATTTTGGGAGCTGAGGCTAAGTATCATGGAAAAACGATTTTAATTGTCTCCCACGGCAATATTATGCGCTCTCTTTTAACGTATTTGGGATGGGTCAAATATAATGAGCTACCTTCCGGATCAATTAAAAACACCGGTTACTTTATCCTTCAGGTAGATGGAGATAGTTTTAAAGTTACTCAAACATCAGGGATTAACAGACAAACGGGCAAATTTAGAACTTTTTAATGTTAAATAAACTTACTATCAAACAGGCAAAAGAAGGACTAAAAAGCAAGCAATTTAGTTCTATTGAACTAACTCGCGCTTGTTTGGACCGCATTAAAGAAACAGATGAAAAACTAAATGTTTTCGTAACCTTGACAGAAGAGCAAGCCTTGAAAGATGCCGCAAAAGCCGATAGTGTGTTAGCTTCGCAAGGGGACGCCTTGGAAGCTATGCCGCTTCTTGGAATTCCAATTGCTCTAAAAGACATGTTTTCTGCCAAAGGGATTCAGACGACTGCTGGGTCAAGCGTTTTGGAAGGATACGTTTCTCCTTACGATGCTACTGTGGTTACCAAGCTTAAGAATGCAGGAGCAGTAATCATTGGCAAAACCAATCAAGATGCGTGGGCACATGGATCAAGTGGGGAAAATTCAGATTTCGGTCCAACAAAAAACCCTTGGAATCCAGAATATGTCCCCGGCGGATCAAGTAGTGGCTCTGCAGTAGCTGTGGCATCAGATATGGCGTTTGCAGCAATGGGCACAGACACAGGTGGATCAATTAGACTTCCTGCAAGTTTTACCAACACAGTTGGATTGAAACCTACCTATGGAAGGGTTAGCCGTTATGGAATTGTCGCTATGGCATCATCACACGATTCGATTGGACATTTTACAAAAACTGTTGAGGACTATGCTATATTTTTGAATGTAACAGCAGGACAAGACCCGATGGATGCCACGACTGCAGATAAAGAAATTCCAGATTACACAAAGTCATTAAGTACGCCTTTAAAAGACCTTAAAATCGGTTACCACAAACAATTCTTTAATGGAGAGATTGATAACGATGTGGCCGAAATTTATAAGGAAGCCGTTATGAAATTACAAGACTTAGGAGCTGAAATCGTTGATCTAGTTTCTATATATTCTAGCAACTACATTGCAAGCTATTACATTATTCAGCCGGCCGAAGTCTCGTCAAATCTCGCAAGGTATGATGGAATACGCTATGGTAATGGTCGAGACGAATTCGGCGACGAGGCCAAAAGGAGAATAATGCTCGGAACCCATGCGCTTTCTTCAGGATATTATGATCAGTATTACAACAAGGCTTCACAGGTCAGATCCGTTTTAATAAAGGATCTGCAAACTCAATTTTTCAATAAAATCGATGCAATACTCGCTCCGGTTTCCCCTACTCCGCCTTGGAAATTAGGAGAAAAAACTGATGATCCTCTTAAAATGTATCTGTCTGATATTTTTACTGTTACAGCAAATTTAGCGGGAATCCCCGGACTTTCTATCCCGACAGGCTTCACAAGTCTTGGACTTCCTGTGGGCATGCAAATTCTTGGCCCGCAGTTTTCCGAAGAACTTTTGTTTCAAATTGGACACGCATACGAACAAGCAACAAAAAATGAGGATTGGAGACAAAAGGAGCCAGTGCTCTAAATTGACCTAATTCCTAATTGCTCTAATTGATCTAAATTGGAACTCGGGATTTGATTAGAAATTAAAATAATTAGGTTAATTAGAAATTTAGTATATGAATAAAAATAAATATCAACCAGTAATAGGATTAGAGGTACATGTCGAACTCAAGACTAAATCTAAGATGTTTTGCGGGTGCTCAGCAGACTATTTTGGGCAAAAACCAAATACTCACACTTGCCCGGTTTGCCTCGGACTTCCCGGAGCTCTTCCTGTTCCAAACAAAAAGGCAATCGAGTGGTGCATTATGATCGGCCAGGCTCTGAATTGTGAGATTCCCCTATTTTCAAAATTTGACCGCAAGAATTATTTCTATCCGGATCTTGCGAAAGGTTATCAGATCAGCCAATACGATCAACCTTTTGCGGTTAAGGGTTTTATTGAGCTCTCAAACGGCAAGAAAATTGGGATAACTCGCGTCCACATGGAAGAAGACACAGCCAAACTGATGCATCAGTTTGGAAATCAAAAAAATGAAAATTATTCGTTAATAGATTTCAACAGGTCCGGAGTTCCGCTGGTTGAAATTGTAACTGATCCGGATTTTGATAATGCAGAGGATGTAAAAGAATATTTACAACGTCTTCAGCAAATTGTCCGCTATCTTGATGTTTCCTTTGCGGACATGGAAAAAGGAGATATGAGACTTGAACCAAACATATCGCTGCGTTCGAATACTACCAATACTACAAATAATACCAATAAACCAATATTAAAAAATGAGCTTCCACCATATAAAGTTGAAGTAAAAAATATTAATTCTTTTAATTTTGTAGGAAAAGCAATTGAGTTTGAGATAAAACGCCAGACAGAAATTTTAGATAAAGGAGATACGCCTGCTCAGGAAACCCGAGGATTTGTTGAGAGTTCAAATTCGACAGTTTCTCAACGCTCAAAGGAAGATGCCATGGATTACAGATATTTCCCGGAGCCTGATATCCCGCCAATTCGTTGGCAGGAATCTCAAATTTCCAATTTCAAATCACAAATACCGGAATTGCCTGACGCAAAAACGAAACGATTTGAACAGGAGTTTGGATTATCTCCCTATGATGCTGAAATTTTAACTCGAGAAAAAGCTCTTGCAGAATTTTTTGAAAAAGCAGTTACGGACGGAAAAAAATTTGATATCGACCCAAAAAAGATCGCCAACTACATTATCAATAAAAAACCCAATATAGAAGATACATTGCCGGCGGAGCTTATTCAAAGCATTGTCCAAGTCCACCAGGTGAGCTCTGTAGACGAAGATAAACTAAACGAAATAATCGAAAAAGTATTAAAAGAAAATCCAAAAGCCGTTGAAGACTACAAAAAAGGCAAAGAAACTGTTATCATGTTCTTAGTTGGCCAGGTCATGCGCCAATTCCCTGAAAAAATAGACGCAGGGAAAGTTAAGGCGGTTTTAACCGCGAAATTAAAATAATATGCCAGGACCAGATATTACATCAGAAACACAAGGAGTCTCCCCCATACAACAAGAGAAAAGAATACCTCCAAAACCAAATACAAGAAGACATGCTGTATTTCAAAAGAGGGCTGCTATCCAAGCAAGAGATGCTGCTATTGAGTCAGATAAAACATCTCAAAGGCAACTCGCGAAAACTCGTGAAGAACTACTGACAGAACAACAAGGAAGAGATATAGACCCAATGACAGGCATATTAACCCAAAAAGGATTTGACAGAAGGATAAAAGAAGAAATTGCCAGAGCAAAAAGAACAGGAGATAAGGTAGCGCTTATGTTTTTCGATTTAAACGGATTAAAAAAAGTTAATGATGACCTGGGACATGATGTTGGCGACGAAAGAATCAAAGCAGCAGCAAATATATTAACGACTAGCGTCAGGCCAACTGACGTGGTGGCAAGAAAAGGTGAAAGAGCAGATGAATTTTTGGTAGCACTACCATTAAAAAATATGTCAAGCCTAAGAGAAAGGTATGCGGAAATACATGCAACCATACAGGCAGCAAATCAAAATTGGGAAGGTTATCCTATTACTTTTCCAGCGGGGGCAGTAGAAATGGATTTGGAAGACGTTGAAGGTTCAATAAGAGCTGCTGACCATGCGATGTATCAAGCGAAAGAAAGATCGAAAGAAATTGGTAAAGATGTAATATATGTAGAACCAACTGCCAGAAAGGTTGCGTAATGGCTGACTTTGTACATCTTCATAACCACTCAGAGTATTCCCTTCTTGACGGCTTATCAAAAATAGATGAAATGGTAGCGCAAGCAAAAAACTTGGGTATGCACGCGCTTGCCATAACAGACCACGGAAATTTATATGGAGCTATAAAATTCTATAAAACCTGCAAGGAGGCAGAGATAAAACCAATAATAGGCTGTGAAATTTATATCAGCAGACGCAGCCGGCACGAAAAAGAAGCAGGCCTGGATTCTGATTCCAACCACCTTATTCTTCTCGTTAAAAACGACACGGGGTACAAAAACCTGATGAGAATAATATCAATTGCTAACCTTGAAGGATATTATTATAAACCCCGATCCGATATGGTGTTACTTCGCGAATACCACGAAGGATTAATATGCTTGTCAGCTTGTGTTAACGGTTATGTTTCAGAACCTCTTCTGGAAAATCAGCAGACAACTGCTGAAAAAAGAGCATTGGAGCTTTCAGAAATATTCGGGAAAGATAATTTTTATCTTGAAATTCAAAAACACTTAAATGTAAAAAAACAGGAGGAGTTAAATGAAAAATTGATTGCCCTATCAAGAAAACTTGGACTTCCATTGGTGGCAACAAATGATAACCATTATGTAAAAAACGGCGACGCAGAAGCACAGGAAGTGCTTTTATGTATTCAGACCCAAACTACCCTTACCACTCCTAACAGGAAACTTTCAATGATAGATTCTCCTGATTTTTACATGAAATCACCTACAGAAATGACGGGGCTATTTGTCCAAACACCTGAAGCAATCGGGAATACCGTAAAGATAGCTGATATGTGTGACTTGGAAATTTCTTTAGGAAAGTGGATTATGCCTATCTTTGAGGTTCCGGATGGATCAGATACAGGAGACTTTTTAACAAAAAACGTAGATGAAGGGCTAAAGAGAAGATATGGAAAAATTACCCCTGAGATTAAAGAACGGGCTGAATACGAACTTTCTATAATCCTAAAGAAAAAATATGAAACCTATTTTTTAATTGTGGCAGACTTTGTTAATTGGGCAAAATCGCAAGGAATAAGCGTTGGACCCGGGAGAGGTTCTGCCGCAGGGTCTGTTGTGTCTTACGCTTTGGGAATTACCGACATAGACCCCTTCTTTTTTAATCTTCCTTTTGAACGTTTTCTAAATCCTGACCGTCCTTCAGCTCCGGATATTGACCTGGATTTTGCAGATACAAGACGGGATGAAGTTATTCAATATGTTACGGAAAAATACGGACGTGATAAAGTCGCCCAAATCATAACTTTTGGAACTATGGAAGCAAAAGGTTCAGTCAGGGATACGGGAAGAGCTATGGGTATGCCCTATTCGGGGCCTGACAGAATTTCTAAAATGATTCCGCTGGGCTGGCAAGGACATGCCATGACTATAAACAATGCACTTGAACAAAGCCCGGAGCTAAGAATGGCATATACGACAGAGTCAGAGACAAAAAGGCTTCTTGATTTGGCAAAACGTGTTGAAGGAGTTGCCAGACATGCTTCAGTTCACGCAGCCGGAGTCGTGATTGCTGATAAACCGCTAACCGAATATACCCCGCTTCAAAGAGAAACTAACGGAGACAAGATCATAACTCAATATGATATGTATACTGTGGGCGAAGACGGCGTTGGACTTTTAAAAATGGACTTTTTGGGACTAAGAAATCTAACGATTATAGAAGAGGCGCTAAATTTTATAAAAGTTAATAAAGGAAAAACCATAGATTTGTCTAATCTTCCGCTGGACGATAAAAAAACTTACGACTTATTGTCGCAGGCAGAAACAACCGGTATTTTCCAGCTTGAATCCGCAGGAATGAGAAGATATATCAAAGATTTAAGACCCACCTCAATTTTTGATCTTATGGCCATGGTAGCCCTGTACCGCCCGGGACCTATGGCAAATATCCCTGAATTTATAGCAAGAAAGAGGAATGCGTCACTCATAAAACTCCCTGATCCACGGCTTAAAGATGCACTAGCCCAGTCATACGGAATGCTTGTGTATCAGGATGATGTTTTGCTTACAACCATAGCAATTGCAGGTTATACCTGGCTTGATGCAGATAAATTTAGAAAAGCAATGGGAAAGAAAATTCCGGCTGATATGAAAAAACAAAAAGAACAATTCATAAAAGGTAGCGTTGCTAACGGCTTGTCAGAGAAAAAAGCAGAGCAAATCTTTAATCTTATTGCCCCATTTGCCGGATATGGATTTAACAAAGCTCATGCTGCCTGCTATGCAACAATTGCTTACAGGACCGGGTACCTTAAAGCTAATTATTCTGTTGAATTTATGACTGCTCTTCTTACCGCTGAATCCCGCGGCGCATCAGGTCCAATAAAAAATGAGAAGATTGCGCAGGCTGTTGCTGAATGTAAGCGGTTAAACATAGAAGTTTTACCTCCTAATATAAATAAATCAGGAAGCGATTTTACAATTGAAAACAAGGAAAAGATAAGATTCGGGCTCTCAGCTATAAAAAATGTCGGAGAAGCTGCAATAGGAAGTATTCTTGAACACAAAAGTAAAGGGGATTTCAAAAGCTTTGAGGATTTTTGTGAAAGAGTTGATTTATCTGCAATAAATAAAAAAACAATTGAAAGCCTTATTAAAGCAGGTGCCATGGATATTTTTGGAAATAGAGCTCATCTTTTGTCAACCTATCCGGATATAGTGGATGGCATTAATAAAAAGAAAAAACAAACATCCCAGGGACAGGAAAGCCTATTCGGAGATGATGTAAGCGACAATGGTAAAATTTCCAGGCCGGCTATAGACGATTTTACTTCCCATGAAAAATTAGCTTTCGAAAAAGAATTTTTAGGTTTTTATCTAACATCCCATCCTCAGATGCAAAACCTTATGGCTATAAAATCAATTATTTCTCATGATCTTGAGTTTCTTGAGGAGGAAAAAGAAGGACAAGTGGTAAAAATCGGAGGAATTATTGAGACAGCGCGGAAAATTTTCACCAAAAAAACCGGTGCTGAGATGGCATTTATTACGATTGGAGACGAAAAAGGAATTGTTGTTGAGTGTATTGTTTTTCCGAAAATTTATGAACAGTATAAATACTTAATTATGAAAGACTCTTTAATAATACTTGAGGGAAAAGTGGATACCAAGAACGACCGGCCGATTATCATTGCTGAAAAAATTTCAACCCTTCAAGTTTCCCCATCTTGACGCGTACTGGACATACCCTGTAAAATATAGAGGAATAAATTAAGATGGAATCATTTGCTCCGGAAGTAATCTTTCGAATTGGAATTTTTCCAGTAACAAACACTATTATTAACACCATCCTCGTAGATGGTTTTTTACTGATACTTGCTTTTTTTATTAGCAGACACATCGCTATAATTCCCGGTAAATTTCAAAACGCAGTAGAATATGTCGTTGGCGGATTGTACAATCTTACGGAAAGCATCACAGGAAATAAAGCATCGAAAATCTTCCCCTTCTTTATGACTTTTTTCCTTTTTATTTTAATCTCAAACTGGAGCGGTTTGATTCCCGGAATCAATACTTTTGGACTAATTGAGCATACTCACGGAAAAACCGAAATAATCCCATTAATTAGAGCTGCAACCAGTGATTTGAACACTACTTTGGCTCTTGCATTAATATCTCTTGCGGCCACACACGTCATGAGTATAATTGCGCTTGGTCCGACAGAGTACCTCTCGCGCTTTGTTCCTTTCTTTCCATTCTTAATTTCTCTAATTAAAGGGAAACCTAAATTTAATATCGATAAAACCGGGCCGATTAATTTCGTGATGTCATTTTTTAACCCTTTGGTTCTGGTATTTGTCGGCGCACTTGAGCTTATTTCAGAATTTGTAAAAGTGATTTCTCTTTCTTTCAGACTTTTCGGTAATATTTTCGCAGGAGAAGTAGTATTAGGAACGGTTTCCAGTATTTTTGCATTTATTTTTCCGCTTCCCTTCTATTTACTCGAGGTTGTAGTCGGAGTCGTGCAGGCATTGGTTTTTTCTAT
>JBBTWB010000131.1:0-9138 GCA_038078635.1 Patescibacteria group bacterium
TCCCAATTCCCCTGGCTAACGTTTCCTTAGCCTGGAGCATAATCAGAAAACCCGTAAAGCCAACTTCGAATGAAAAAATGGAAGTTCTTATGGTAGGTGCTCCCACCATAATAGTTAAAAAATACCAAAAAATAATAGAAATGGCCGGTTTTAACATAGGCTCAATGGAAACGGAGATATTATCAACAGTTAGAGCATTAACGGTAAACCTTGCAAATAGTGCTGCAATCCCGGCTATAATTGTTAGTATTGGAGCAGTAAGCACGTCTTTGGCAATAGTTGCGGGAACAACTTTAGTCTTCACTTACTCAATGCCCATAGGAGGTGCAGCCATTAATAGGGCTATATCTGCCGATTTTGGACTTTCCCATCTTCAGGCGGAAGAATATAAAAGAGCTTATGGAATATCAAATGGCTCAATAGGCCAGCGGATCGGTAAGGCAACAGAGCCTATTGTGTCTTCCATTCTTGCCGAGATAAAAAAGGCGATTGTATTTTATACGCAGAAGTATAGGGACAGTAGGATTGAACAAATTATTCTTTCCGGTGGAACGGCAAAACTTCCCGGTATTGGCGTATACTTTGCGCAGAACCTGGGAATTGAAACCGTAACTGCTAATCCATGGAAAATTCTTTCATCATCAGTGAGTTTGCCCAAGGAGATATTGGATAATGGACCGGATTATTCCATAGCGGTGGGACTTGCTTTGAAAGATTATGTACGCTGATATCAACCTCGCAATTAAAAAAGACAGTCATGCCTTGCAGCGGGAGCAGGTAAAAAAAATTAGACTGATTTCTTTTTCAATACTTTTCCTGGTAGCTTTTGCTTCAATACTGATTTTTTTAATAAATTTACGGTTCTCAGTTAATTCTATTAGGCGTGATCAAGATAAAGCTATTCAAAAGATTACAGATAATAATCAGACAGCCGCACGGATATTCTTAGTTAATTCCAGGTTTTCCGATATTGATTTTATTCTGAAGAACAGGAAAAAAAATAATCAAACACTGGGAAAGATTATAAGCTTAGATTCAGGATCAACTCAGGTTACAGAACTTAGTCTAGCGGAAAATAAAGCAACGTTATCTCTGTTTGCTACTTCCCTCTCTGATTTAAACGATTCCTTGAATGCTATTCTTTCCTCTTATCCCACAAAAGAAGTCTCGGATATTTTAATGAAAAGTCTTAGGGCGGACGCAACAGGCTTTACGGTTAAACTGGAGGTAATATTAAGATGAAGATAGGTATGAATTCAGAGCTTAGTAAGGAAACTTTTATTGGTCTTTATTATCAGTATAAGGAATTCATAGTGCCAATCGCGGCAATTGTGATTTCAGTTCTTTTGATTTTTATAATTTTAATTCCGCAGATAAGCTCTTTTTCCGTAAAAAAAGCCCAGAGAGATCAGGAAATGGTAAAGTTAAATGAATTAAATAAAGTTGCTAGTCTGGTAGTAAATGCAAATCAGGATATTCTGGCATCAAATCTATCTTTGGCTACCGGAGCCCTTCCAACGGATAAAGACTTTGAGAGTATATTAAATACTATGTCAGCCGTTGCAAATTCTTCAAATGTATCTATCTCTAGCTATCAATTTTCCGGAGATGACCCCGGTTTGGGAAAAATTAAGAAGATTCCTACCTTAAATTTTGACCTAAATATCACCGCTTCTCCCGAACAGGGAATTATATTTATGGATAACTTATATAAAGCTTTTCCGCTTTCAGAGATCATCTCCATAAACAGTTCCAGTAATTCGACAAGAATTTCTTTGTCTTTTTATTACAAGCCCTTCCAGCCGGTTGGGCCTAGTGACGAGATTTCATTAAGAGAGATGAATAACGTTGAGTCTGCTGCTCTTAAAACAATTTCAGAATGGAACAATTTTACATCTCCTGACATCGAGCAAACTCTTCCGGCTTCTCCTTCTGCCGAATCTAATGGCCCTTTTTAGAAATTAAAAGATCTTTTCTGTTTCTTTTTGTTTTTCTAAGAGATTCATTTTTTTTCCACTCTTCAATTTTTATATGATTCCCTGAAAGTAAAATTTCAGGCACCCGTAGTCCTTCGAAGTTGTCCGGTCTGGTATATTGAGGATATTCTACTCCTCCATTTGAGAATGATTCTTTATCTGTTACTCCCTTTTTTAATACACCTTTTATCAGTCTTGTAACGCTGTCTACCACAATCATTGCGGGAATTTCTCCACCCGTTAATACAAAATCCCCAATACTTATCTCCTCATCGATAAATTCCTTCACTCTTTCATCTACCCCTTCATAATGTCCGCAGACAATTATTAAATGCTTAAGCTTGGAATATTTCTTAGCTGTTTTTTGACTGTAAATTTTTCCGCTTGCGCTAAGAAGTATAATTTTTTGTTTTTCTCTCCCTGGTTTTGGAGAAGATATTGAATCAAGAGCCTGTTTTAAGACATCAACTTTTAAAACCATACCAGATCCTCCGCCGTAAGGTTTATCATCAACTGTTTTATGTTTTCCAATCCCGAAATTTCTAATGTCCACAAAATTTATCTCCAAGAGTTTATTTTCTTTTGCACGCTTGACAATAGAATAGTCAAAAGGACCATCAAACATCCGGGGGAATAGGGTTAGAATTGAAATTTTCATATATTTGGCGGAGTTGAGGATTTTTTACTCGGCCAATGTTATATATATTTTCTTGTTTTGTAGAACTCCGGGGATTCTCATTATGTTCCTTATTGCTTTTATTACTTTTCCTTCTTTTCCGATGACTTTTCCCATCTCTTCAGGGTCCACTTTTACCGTGAAGTTAACAATCCCCTGATTTTCTTCTTCTGTTACATCAACCTTGTCGTCTTTTTCAACAATTGATTTTATTATGAAAATTAATGTATCTTTCATTTTTTAAAGATTTGCTCAACGGTCTCACTTGGAATTGCTCCAACTGAAAGCCAATATTTATAGCGGTCTAGCTTAAGATTCTGTGCGCCATTTTCCCGTCCTTTTTCAAAAGAACCTAATGTCTCAATAGAATCGCCATCCCGTCTGCTTCTTTTTTCCTTGACAACAATTCTAAATTTTCGCTCTCCCCGTTTTCCCATCCGGGCTAGTCTTATTACAACTGACATAGGCATAATTGTACCAAAATTTCTGATTTTACTCAAGGCTGAGCTTTTTTTGAAGATTATTGTTCCAGCTTTTCAAGGGCTGCTGAGGCTGCTTTTTCTTCCGCTTCCTGCTTGGATCTGCCAACGCCCTGTCCTACTAAAATGTCTCCAACGTGTACTCCTACGCTAAATTGCCTTGCGTGTGCAGGACCTTCCTCCAAAAGCACTTTATATAAGGGGGAGGTTTGTTTCTTTGACTGAACGTATTCCTGGAGTCTGCTTTTTGGATCTTTAAGTAAATTTTTTTGAATAAAAGCATCTGCTCTTGGAATAACCGATTGGTAAATAAATTTCTTGATTTCTGTTACTCCCTGATCCAGATATAAAGCGCCAATATATGCCTCAAATGTATCAGCAAGTAAACTTTGATTATTCCTGCCTCCAGACTCCTCCTCTCCTTTTGAAAGACGGAGCTTAGCTCCTAATTCAAATTCCTTTGCAATCTCAGCAAGAATTTTAGTATTTACTAAAAGGGAGCGGAGGTTTGTTAATTTCCCCTCATTAAATTCCGGATACTCTTTATATAGATAGGTGGAAACAATAAAAGAAAGTATACTATCTCCTAAAAATTCCAGCCTTTCATTTGAAGAAATGTCCTCTTTTGTTTCATTAAGAAATGATCTGTGAGTTAAAGCCTGTTCCAGTAACTTTTTATCTTTAATTATTGGTAATGTCATAATTTATAACCTTTCCCAGGGCCCCGTTTATAAAAGCCGGACTACTTTCTCCTCCGTATTCTTTTGCCAGCTCTATTGCTTCATCTACTATTACTTTAGGCGGTTCTTTCTTTGTAATCAATAGCTCATAAATTGCGAGTCTTAAAATTGCAAGATCTACTTTATTAATTTTGTCGATTGGAAATTCAGGAGCAGCATCTGTTATTTTTTCATCAAGAAAATTCTTTTGAGATATAACTTCTTTGGCACTGTCTCCTATTGGTTGTTTATGAAAATCTACCTTGAAGAGATCCTCGACTATTTTCTGTCTTTTTTTGTGACGCGGATCGAGTGAAGTTTTCATCTATCTTTACGCAGTTACTTCTGTTGTCTTTGGAGTTTTATTTATAACCTCTTTCCCTTTATAAAAACCGCAGTTTTTGCAAACCGCATGAGCAATTATCATATTTCCGCAATTTGCACAAACTACTGCATTGGGAATAGAAAGCGAAATACTCGCCCTTCTTTTACCTTTTCTTGCCCTAGAATGTCTTCGTTTTGGTTCTCCAGCCATACATGAAAAATTTCTAATTTCTAATTCCTAATTTCTAAAATTTTAGGTTAATTAGGTAAATTAGAGCACTTAGAAATTTATAAATGTATTTTACCTAATTTGCTGTTTTCTTGCAATAACAAAAGTTTTTAGTCGGGAGACACTTCTTTCGTATTAATCTCTTCAATTTTTTTGAAAAGGGCGGGATATTCTTCAAGTTTTTCAATTATCTTTTCAGCTTCTGTTTTTGTTTGCTTAATGAGTGAAAAATCTGAGAAATCCGCAATTTTCAGAAATCTTCTTCCATGCTGAGCAGTCCCGTATATTTCTCCGGGCCCTCTTAGCTTCAAGTCCATTTCAGCAAGCTCCGCTCCAATATTTGTTTGCTCCATCGCCATGAGTCTTTGTTTGGTGTTTCCATTTATTGACTCTGTAAAAAGAAGACAATAAGCTTGCCTATCATTTCTTCCAACTCTGCCTCTTAGCTGGTGAAGCTGAGACAATCCGAATCTTTCAGCCGCCTCAATTATGATTACGTCTGCATTAGGAATATCAATTCCAACTTCAACTACCGGAGTCGCCACTAAAATATCATATTTTTTATTTTTAAAATCTTTAAGAGTTTCTTCTTTTTCTTTTGACTTAAGTTTTCCATGAAGAATGGCTAGTTTATAATCCTTAAATACATTTTTTTTAAGATCTTCAAACTCTTTGGTTGCCGCCTTGACCGTGGTCAAGCTCTCAGACTCTTCAATAAAAGGACAAATTATAAATACCTGGCTCCCGTTTTTTTTGATTTGTTTTTTAATCCATTCGTATCCGCTGGTGCGTTTTGCAGATGGAACAAGCCAAGTCTTAATAGTTTTCCGTCCTTTTGGCATTTCATCAAGGATAGATAAATCTAGATCTCCATACATGGTGAGAGCTATGGTTCTTGGGATCGGAGTTGCAGTCATGGTAAGAACGTGAGGATTTTTACCTTTTTTTCTCATGATTGCTCTCTGCTCTACGCCAAAGCGCTGTTGCTCATCAATGATAATTAATCCTAATTTTTCAAATTTAATTTTGTCAGACAAAACTGAATGAGTCCCGACGAGAACATCAACGTTTCCGCTTCCCGCCTTACCCTTATTAGAACTTGTTAGTATATCAACCCTTATTCCCAATGGAGACAATAAGTCGGAGATTGTTCGAAAATGCTGCTGTACGAGAATCTCAGTTGGAGCCATAAATATAGACTGAAAACCATTTAGATATGCCAGATAAATTGCAATTGCAGCAACAACTGTTTTCCCAGATCCTACGTCTCCCTCCAAAAGCCTATTCATGGGTTTACTCGATGAAAAATCCGAAAATATTTCCCCTACTGCTCTTTTTTGTGCATTAGTTAGCTCAAAAGGCAGGTTTTTTATAAATTTTTCTGTTTCTTTTTTGTATTTATCTACATCAAATACGTGTCCAGCAAGCGTTTTTTGCCATTCCCGCCGTCTAAGATTTGCTGATGCCTGAGTTAAAAATAATTCGTCAAAAGAAAGTCTTTTACGGGAATTCAAGGCCTCATCAAGAGTGTCCGGAAAATGAATTTCTGAGATTGCCAGCTTTAGGTCTTGCAGTTCATTTCTTTTCAAAATCTCAGGAGGCAAGAAATCGCTGAGTTCATTAAGATTCTCATTAAGCAGTTTATAGACCTGGCGTCTTATCCATTTTGAAGATACTCCCCTTGTTTCAGGATAAACCGGAACGAGTCGTCCCGTATGGATAAAATTATTATTTCTCCCGCCAACTGCGGGATCGCGCTGCTGCGGGACTATTTCATAGTCCGGTACCTGCATTGTGAGTTTTCCCATTCTCTCCTCGACTTTTCCGGACATTGAAATAAAATCACCTGGGGCAATTGCTCTTGTGAGGTAGGGTTGATTAAACCAGACTACGTCAAGAGTTCCTGAACCGTCTTCTACTCTCGCTTTTTGAAGAGTAAAGAATTTTCTGGTGTACTGATTCTTTATTTCAACTACAGTCCCACGCACCGTAACTATTTCTCCGGACTGAATGTTTGAAATTTTCGAGATTAAAGAGTAGTCGTCATATCTGGAGGGAAAGTGATATAAAAAATCTTCAAGCTTTACTATTCCCAATTTTTCAAGAGGCGTAGCATATCTTTTGTAAATTCCGCTAAGTGAGCGGACGTTGGTACTTAGAGAAGGCATATTTTATTGAATAAAAGGAAGGACAGATGATGCAATTAGAGAAATTGCAATTAAGCCAAAAATTATTATAAAGATGATTCTGTGTTTCCTATTTAAATCATTCATTTCTTGTCTATAATATAGAATCTTTTTTTTCCTATGTCTATTGTTGCTCCACTATTGGGTATTAGTTTATCAAACTCAACGCTAGGATCCTTTACGATATTTCCAGCTATTACAGTTCCCCCTTGCTCGGTTACTCTTTTGGCCTCAGAAACGCTATCGAAAATTTTTAGATCATTTGCTAAGACTTGTGATATTGAAGCCCCCGATACAGCCGTCCATGACAAATGAACTCTTTCTACCCCTGAAGTATTCTTATTTTGAATAACTTTTTCAAATTCATCAGTTGCTTCTTCCGAAGGCTTTGCTCCATGAATTTCATCTACGATAGTTTCTGCTAATTTTTTCTTAACGCTCATCGGATCTTTGGTAATTTCACTATCGTTTGGAATCTGATCCATGGGGGTATTTGTTCCAAGGAGATAATAATTTTTTATTTGATCATCATTTATTGCCATTATTTTTCTAAACATTTCAAATGGTTCATCATCAAGCCATATAGCATTTCCCCAGCTCTTACTCATTTTCCGCCCATCCGTTCCCATGAGATATTCTGTACAAAAAACAAAGCTGTTTTTATTTCTCAAACTTCTCTGGAGAGTTCTGCCGGCCTGCATATTAAAAACCTGATCGGCCCCCCCTATTTGAACGTCGGTATCCATAAAATAACTATCATATCCCTGCATTACCGGATAAAGAAGTTCATGGAGCCCGACTCTTTTATTTTCAGTTAGCCTTTTTTTGATCATCTCGCGTCCTATAAAATCTCCCGCTGAGAATTCCTGAGTAAGTTTTATTATTTCTTCGAAAGTAAGTTTTCCAAGCCACTCGCTGTTATGCTTTATCTGAATTTTTGAAAAATCCAAAACTTTTTCGGCCTGAGATTTATAAGTTTGGAAATTTTCCTCAATTTCTTCCTTTGTGAGAGATGGTCTTTCAGAATCTTTATCTGACGTATCCCCTATTAAAGCAGTAAAATCTCCAATTAAGAAAGTTACATTGTGTCCCAAGTCTGCAAACTGTTGAAGTTTTCTAAGCGGCATTGCATGACCCAGGTGGATTTTGGTTGCAGTTGGGTCAATTCCCAGATAAACATTTAGTTTTTTATCAGCTTTTAGAGCCTTTTCGAGCTCATTTTTGTTGGGAATGATACTGGCAACACCCCGTGTTAGTAAATTGTCCATATTGCCTTGAGTATAGCATAAAAAGTGGCTATTTTGGTATAATTAGAGGTATTAAATGATAGATTACGGATTTCGTTCAAGGCGGGTAAGAACGAGACTTAAAAGCAGAAGAAGCAGAAGAATGTCTGCCCGGATGCCTAATAAGGTTATTCTCTATTCTAAAATTTCCAGGTACGCACTTTTTGGCTTAATAGGCGGAATAGTTTTAATGTTTGCAATTTTCCTGTGGTACAGCAGAGATCTTCCGTCTCCGGGAAAACTAGTTGAAGCGCAAGCAGAAAATTCTACAAGAATTTATGATAGAAAAGGTATTCCTCTATACTCTGTTTATGAAAATGTAAATAGAACCTATGTAAAGCTTGATAAAATTCCAAAATATCTAGAGCAGGCAACAATTGCCACGGAAGACAAAGATTTCTACAAAAATAAAGGTTTTTCAATAACAGGCTATATAAGAGGTTTGATTTTATCTCCTATTCTTAGGCGTAGAGTTGCGGGAGGTTCTACTATTACTCAGCAGCTCGTTAAAAACGTACTGCTTAGTTCTGAGCGGACACTTCCCCGTAAAATAAAAGAGCTTGTTCTTTCAATTCAAGTTGATAAAAGGTATTCCAAAGATGAAATTTTAGAAATGTATCTGAATGATGTTCCTTATGGCGGAACTGCTATCGGAGTTGAAGCTGCATCCGAAAACTATTTTGGTAAAAAGGTAAATGAACTTGATTTAGCTCAGAGCGCATTGCTTGCAGGGCTTCCCCAGAGTCCCAGTGTCTACTCTCCATATACAGGAAATAAATATTACATTGACAGAACCGAGCATGTTTTGGATTCCATGCGTAAGGAAGGGTATATTACAAAAGCGCAACAAGATAAGGCAATGGAAGAGGTAAAAAAGTTTAAATTCAGCCAGAGAGATGCAGTTTCTATGAAAGCTCCTCACTTTGTGATTTACGTAAAGCAGATTCTGGCTAAACAATTCGGTGAAGCTGCTGTTGATGCCGGCGGGCTTCAAGTTACAACAACTCTTGATTATGAAATACAAAGGCAGTCGGAAGACATTGTAAAAAGCGAAATTGAAAAATTAAAGGGATACCGTGTAGGAAATGGCGCAGCGGTTGTGGCAGATCCAAAGACAGGACAAATTCTGGCTATGGTTGGAAGTAAAGATTATTTTGATAAGAACTATGATGGCAATTTTAATGTTGCTCTCGCAAATAGACAGCCCGGATCATCTCTTAAACCTGTTATGTATGCGGCAGCTTTTGAAAAAGGATATACGCC
>JBBTWB010000132.1:0-1965 GCA_038078635.1 Patescibacteria group bacterium
CCACTCGTACCCACTCTCTTCGCGGCGATTATGTCCTATCAGGAAGGACTTGGGCGCATGATCCAGGTAACGCTATTCGGCCTCGTGGTCGGCTTGGCAATCGCGCTCCTGGCGTACAAGACAAGTCCGGTAAGGTGGCGGGCATGATCCACAAGGGAACGCCCATTTCACGGCGGGTAAACATTCCCTGGTTGGCATCGGGGGCTTTTGTCATCAGCGGTCTCGCTGCTCTGGCTTGGGTCCTCTTCCAAGTTAGCAACATCAACCACTGACCCACGGGGTCAGTACAAGTCTCTGAAAGGAGGCAACGGTCTTGATTAGGCTGACACCCGGAGTTCAAGAACTCGTCTACAGGGCGAAAGAGGTCCTTGGAATCGACGACGACATCCCGTCTATCTTGAGACGTCAGGCCAGTTTGGTGTGGGTAGAGGCGCTCAAGCCTATCCTCATCAAGGCCCGTCTGATTGAGGAGGTCGACGACGAGGACGAGCCCGAATGGGGAGAGGACCTAACCCCTGAGGAACGCAGAATTTCCGTATGACGACGCGGTACTGGCTATGCTGATCCGCAAGGGTCATATAAACTCAGCCTAGGCTGGGAGAGGAGGTTTTTCGTGGATATTCCCACTGAGTGGGTCGTCACTTCGGTGATTTTCATCGGCATCATCGTGCTGATGTGGTCACCTCGGCTCAGGCATATGGTTCATGCGGTCCTACACAAGCCCGTGGATCGGCTCATGACCTGGATTGCCCATCGGGTTGCTCCCTGGTTCGAGCGGTAGGACGGCGTTGGGGCTGGGCGCTCAACGAGATCGGGAAATACTATGAATCCCTCGCGAGGGACCAAAATCCCTGACTGGAAAGTCAGTACAAGTCCAGCGTTAGCTGAAGGAAAAGCAGAGATGCTTCGAAAGTCACCCCTTGTGGGGTTTGTTTTGGGCAACGTTGCTCTCGTGGCATACTTGCTCTGGTATCACTACCACGTCAACAACGACATGGGACCATTTTACTTCATGTTGCAGTGGGGTGAGATTGGCGTCGTTGTCATCAGCTATCCACTGGGTTGGTTGGTGCTCAAAGTTTTCGACCTGTTCAAGTGGTCGACGAGATCGTTAACAAGGTTGTTCATGTGAGCAGCCAACGGGCAAGTGCCCGCGCATCACCGTCAATTTCTATTAGTTACAGATCCTGCGGACAGGAGTGTTCTTGTTTCTTTGAGTCAATGCGACTCGTAAAAAGGACCAGGAGCCTACTTTTCGCAGACAAGCGGGAATGAGAAGACTATGATTTGGTTTTTGTGAAGAGACGAGTCTCTTCGCTGCCTTTCAGGCAACCACTTCAAAAATCTTATTTCATTCCCATTCCTAAATCATTAAGATTTCTTGATGCTTTAGGAATATACTAGTTAGCTTATTTAGCCGCCGGGTCCTGTTTTTCGGGTCCTGCCTTCAGTCACCCGAAAAAGTTTTACCCCTCACATTATTCATAAATCTTTAATCATTAATCTTAAATCATTTCGTTGTTGTTTTTAGCCTCTTTTAATGTTAGAATTAACTCACAAAAAATGACATACAGTCTTACATTGGTTCTTAAATCTTCCTTGAAAGACACAGACAGAAAAAAGTTGATAGATAGCCTAAAGGATCTTTTGGGAAAAGTAAAAATAACAGAAAAAGAATGGGGTCAAAAGCCTCTTTCATATCCTATCAAGCGGGAAGTATCAGGATATTATTTAAACTGGAATGTAGATTCAGAAAATGTAATTGCAACGGATTTTGAGAAAAAATTGCTAAATAATGAAAACGTTTTAAGACACCTGCTGCTTAGAAAATAGTTAAAATAGCTGAATAGATGCATGGTTGATTTAGTTAGCTATGTAACCATTTAGCCATGTAGCAATTAAGGAATATTATGGCAAGATCACTAAATAGAGTACAACTTATCGGAAATTTAACACGCGATCCTG
>JBBTWB010000133.1:0-5073 GCA_038078635.1 Patescibacteria group bacterium
GATATTACAATTCCTGTTTCTCTTTCAAAAACTCTTTTTAAATCATTTCCCCTCATGGGTTTTCTCAAAAAATTGGCAAAGAAATTACCTCTTTGAACATCAACAAGAAAGTTCATTGTATGAATTCTTAGAAAATCTAACATTGCTTGCATATTTCCGATTTGATTCCATTCGTTAAAATAAGTATCAAAAATTGTTGCTGTTTCTCTTATTGCAATATCTGGCCGTTCACTCTTAAACGCTACTTCACTAGTATACGGTGTAGTTTCTGGCATAATTATTTTATAAACTTCGGGGATTGGAATTGGTTGATCTTCTGACACAAGATTGGATTGTAAGACTAGTAAAAACGATTGTCAATTGGCTAAAATATTTAATGTGATATCAACAGCGATTGACTTTAGCCTCAGATTAAGGTATACTTGAGGCTACCGAAATGTTAGTTAACCTCCATAAAGATGCAAAGAAGCTAGGAAATAAAGATAAAGCAAAAACATTATCCGGATTTTTTAAAACCGGTGAGGGAGAATATGGTTTTGGAGACGTTTTTCTAGGAATTCCGGTACCGGAGAGCAGAAAATTAGCAATAAAATATAAAGACCTCAACTTTGACGAATTGGCACAACTATTAAGGTCAGAAATCCACGAAGAAAGATTAATAGCACTTCTTATTTTGGTTCATCAATTTCAAACAGATGAAATGCTGCAGCGGAGAGTCTACGAGTTTTATTTAAAAAACACTAAATTTGTTAATAACTGGGATTTAGTTGATTTATCCGCAGATAAAATCATAGGAGTTTATTTAATAGATAAGCCAAAAACAGTTTTATATAAGCTTGTAAAATCCAGTAATCTTTGGGAAAGAAGAATCGCAATGATCTCAACTTATAATTTTATAAAAAATAAAGAGTTTGATGATACGCTTTCGATTGCGGAAATTTTGATTGCAGATGAAAATGATTTAATTCAAAAAGCTGTTGGATGGATGCTAAGAGAAGTTGGAAACAGGGATTTAAAAACAGAAGAAAAATTTCTTAAAATTCATTACAAGAATATGGGACGGACTGCTCTTAGATATGCAATTGAAAAATTTCCCGAGAAAACCAGACTGTCTTATCTTACAGGCAAAGTCTAAGCTTCAAAGTTTAGATATAGCGGGAGATGATCGGAAACTTGATCTTCTAAAACTTTAAAATCTTTTATCTCAAAATCTCGGGATACAAAAATATAGTCGGCAAATTTATCATGAGATCTGTAATATGGATCATAAAGACCGCTTCTTGTAGTTGTAAAGCCGTATTCTTTTACTAAATTTTTAAGCTTCTCTTCAAGCATTTTAATTGAGTGCGTATCCATAGATAAATTAAGATCTCCCGCAATAATCTTTGGGCAATTATATTTAGAAATAAAATCCAAAATCATTCGAGATTGAGTAAATCTTTGTGGCGTATCATATTTAGGTTTTGGTTCCCAAAATCCATGAATATTTAAAACCAAAAACTTTTTTCCTTCCTTTTCAATCTCACTATATAAAAAATTTCTAGGGAAATCCGGTCTTCCGTCCGGATGGGGTATACCCATATCGCCTAATTTTCTATAAACAAAAATATCTCCTTCATCTATTATTTTCAAATCTTTTTTA
Source organism: Patescibacteria group bacterium (assembly GCA_038078635.1). Classification (GTDB taxonomy): domain Bacteria; phylum Patescibacteriota; class Microgenomatia; order Levybacterales; family UBA12049; genus 2-01-FULL-39-10-A. The sequence goes on from JBBTWB010000133.1 coordinate 1,643, forward strand.
ACAAATGTCGCCTGACCGATAAGGAGCTGGAAATCAACTGGTCCTTTGGTGTCATATCCTTCTCCGATGGGCGCAAAGTTGTAATTGAAATCCGGTAGTAACTCTACTAGCTCTCCAATCATATTAGAGTGAGTATCATGGGTAATTATATTTCTATTCGATTTAGAAACTTCCTGAAAACAAAAAATATCAGTATCGTTTCTATGCTTTTTTATAAATTCTATAAGAGGACTGTGAATCTTACCGGTCCAAATATTAAGATTAATTAATTTCATAGTTCGATTCCACTCACTATGACACTGAGCAACGTCGAATGTGTCATCCCTAAATTATACTAAATTTGGTATATTGTAAGTGTGAAGAAATTATTTATTGCATTTATTCTTTTTTTTGTTTTTTTGCCCGCACCTCAGGCATTTGCCGAAAAAATTAATTCATTTGATGTATTTATTGTTTCTCATAAAGACGGAAAAATGGATGTTTCGGAAACTATAAATTATGATTTTGAATATGGAGATAGACATGGGATATATAGATATATTCCTACTTTTTCAAAAGTAGGGGATTTGTATAGAATTATAAAAATAGATAACGTAAATGTTGAAAGAGATGAAAAGACGGAAAATTTTGAAACATCAAAAAATAAAGAACAAATTTATTTTAAAATCGGAAATGCAGATAAAACGATAACCGGAAAACATGTTTATAAAATTTCTTACACGGTTGAAAATGGAATAGGGAGCAATTTTCCGGATCATGACGAGATTTATTGGAACGCTACGGGAAATGATTGGCAGGTAGAGATAGATAAAGCATCAATCAGTTTTGACACCGATTTTGGTCTAAAACCAACAAGTCTGATTTGTTTTGAAGGAGCTCTTGGCGCAAAAGATAAAACCTGCACCGTTGAAGGTTCAAAAGTTACCTCCGGCCAAACTCTTAATCCGGGATATGGATTAACAGCAGTAGCGGTTTATCCGAAAGGAACTTTTCCTGCAAGTTATTTGGTCCGTGAGCTTCCGAATACATTTGGTGAGAAAATTGCAAAAATACTCTTCGACAATCTCCATATTATTTGGGTTTTCCCAAATATTATTTTATCCCTGATTTTAATTATCTGGTACCAAAAAAATAAAAATAAAAAAAGATTTGGTAATCCGGCAGTGAACTTTGATATTCCAAAAGATGAGAAGGGTGAGAGGTTGATACCTGCGATTTCAGGAACAATAGATTCTGCAGAGCTTGAAAGAGACGACGTTGTTGCTACATTATTTGATTTAGCGATTAGACGATATTTAAAACTAGTTGAAGAAAAGATCTCAAAAACTTTAGGAATAATTGGGAGTGGAAAAAAACAAAAGATTATAAAGCTCAAAGATGCAGATGAATCTTTTAGTAGAGTTGAGAAAACGCTGTTCGAACGGTTATTTAAAGATGGAGACCAGGTCTATGCTGATGAGCTAAAGCTCGATTTTTACAAAACCTTTCAGGAAATGGAGAAAGAAGTGTTTAATGATTTAGTGCAAAAAAAGTATTTTGTAAAAAATCCAAAATTTCAAAGAGGAATGTTGTTTGTGTTGGGACTTGTTGCAATAGGAACTGCAAACTTGATATTGGGAGTCGTACTTATTTATCTTGCGAGAAAACTTATCGGTAGAACTGCGCTGGGAGATGAGATTGATTTTAAAATTGATGGGTTAAAATTATTTTTGAAATCAATGGATAGAAATTATAAATGGCAGGCAGAAAAATTTTATATGGTTGAACATATGATTCCTTATGCAATGGCCCTTGGTTACATCGATAAATTCATGGAACAGCTTAAAATTATTAACCCAGATTACAATCCATCCTGGTATCATGGGTATTCCGGGAGTTTTTACGGAGCATATGCGGGCTTTTACTCATCGGTAAATTCCAACATAACAACGTCAGCGCCTTCTTCCTCAAGCGGTTCGAGCGGAGGATCCTCCGGCGGCGGCGGAGGAGGCGGTGGAGGAGGAAGTTGGTAGAAAAACATTGGGAGCTGTGATTGGATTGTTAGGATAGGCCATTGACAAAAGTCTGAAAAGAAATAAAATCGAATAGTGATTTATCCCGCGACAATTGGCATAGTAGGTGGAGGTCAACTAGGAAAAATGCTAACACTTGCTGCCAAAAAGATGGGATTTACAGTCATAGTCACAGATCCCACTCCAGAAAGCCCCGCAGGACAAGTTGCAGACCGTCAAATCGTTGGCGGCTATAAAGACGTAAAAGCAACAAGAGAGTTATCAAGACTAGCGGATATTATTACTATTGAAGCGGAATTTGTGAACGATGCGGTTCTTCAAAAAATTGCAAAAAAAGGTATCCCTGTTCATCCTTCCCCTAAAACAATACGGATTATTAAAGATAAATTAAAACAAAAAGAATTTTTAAAAAAACATAAAATTCCAACAGCCGAATTTGTCCGAATTGATAAGCAGGGAGATATTGAAAAAGCAATTGAAAAGTTTGGTTTGCCGGTTATGCTCAAAGCACGGGAAGATGCATACGATGGAAAAGGAAACTATTTGATCAATAAAGAATCTGATATAAAAAAAGGTCTGGAGAAATTAAAGGACCGGAATTTATACTTAGAAAAATTTGTTCCCTTTATCAAAGAGCTTGCAATAATAGTTGCGCGTACACCATATGCTGAGATGGCAGCTTATCCGGTTGTTGAGACAAGACACATAGATAATGTTTGCGATACTGTTATTGCTCCTGCAAAAATTTCTAAAAAAGCTCAAAAGAATGCAACTGCTATTGCAAAAAAAACTATGAAACAATTAAAAGGCGCCGGAGTTTTTGGAATTGAGATGTTTTTAGTAAAAGGGGACAAAGTTTTAATAAATGAAATTGCACCCCGTGTCCATAATTCAGGTCATTACACAATTGAAGCATGTGTCACTTCTCAATTCGAGCAGCATATAAGGGCAATTACAGGTTTGCCGCTTGGCTCAACGGAGATGATAGTAAAAGCTGCTGTTATGAAAAATATCTTAGGGAGTGTTCAGGGTTCCGGATATCCAAAAGGACTGGATAAAGCTTTGAAAATTCCCGGAGTCTCTTACCATTTATACAATAAAAAAGAAACTCGGGTTGCAAGAAAAATGGGGCATCTGACTGTTGTGGGAGATTCTATTGAAGAATGCAAGCAAAAAGTGTATAAAGCAAGGGGACTACTTAAGATATGAAAAAAGAAGTTGCAATTATTATGGGTTCTGATTCGGATCTTCCAATAATGAAAGACGCCGCAGAAATTTTGGAGCAACTTGGCGTTTCCTATTTCCTAACAATAGTTTCTGCTCATAGAACTCCCGAGCGTTTGTTTGATTTTGCTAAGTCTGCAGAAAAAAAGGATTTAAAGTTGATAGTAGATGGAATGTGGTTGGATGCCTACCGTG
>JBBTWB010000134.1:0-6802 GCA_038078635.1 Patescibacteria group bacterium
GTACCTGCAGATGACTATACAGATCCCGCTCCTGTGACCATATTTGCCCACTTAGACGCAACGATTGCGCTGGAACGTATGATTGCCGATAAAGGAATTTATCCGGCCGTAGATCCCCTCTCATCCTCTTCAAGAATTCTTGACCCTATGATAGTAGGGCAAGAACATTACGATGTAGCCAGAGGTGTGCAAAAAACCTTGCAAAGATATAAAGATCTTCAGGATATCATAGCAATTCTTGGAATTGATGAGCTGTCCGAAGAAGATAAGCTAACTGTGGCAAGAGCCAGAAAAATCGAAAAGTTTTTAAGCCAGCCTATGTTTGTAGCTGAAGTTTTTACAGGAAGTCCCGGAAAATACGTTAATATTAAGGACACTGTTAAAGGTTTTAAGGAGATTTTAGACGGAAAACACGATAAACTTCCTGAAAACGCTTTCTATATGGTGGGAACCATAGAAGAAGCTGTACAAAAAGCTAAATAATATGAAATTAGCACTACACATCCTGACTCCTGACAAAGAAATCTTAAAAGAAGAAGTAGACGAAGTACTTGTCCCTACAGTTAGCGGAGAGATAGGCATTTTACCTAACCACGTTTCCCTAATGACCCAAATCCAGCCGGGAGAACTGATTGTAGTAAATGGTGGAAAAAGAAGTTCTTATGCCATTACCGGCGGGTATCTTGAGGTAAATAATAACAATGTCAATATTCTTGGAGATTATGCTATACGCTCTGAAGAAATCGAATTATCAAAAGCAGAAGAAGCTAAGAAAAAGGCTGAAGCTATGATGAAGGAAAAAGGGAATGATGTAGAATTCGCAGAAGTTGAGGCACAATTACGGAGAAGTCTTCTTGAAATTAAAATCGGTCAAAAACGCCGCCACATAAGACCTCAATAAGTACCTCTATTTGCCCTTTTGGACGGAATTTCATAAAATAGCTCTACGCCGATATAGTTTAATGGTAAAACAGCGGTTTCGTCCCAGCACTGTCTTGCCAAATTTTAACAAATTTGGCTTAGAAATGCGGGATCCCGTAAATTCAAGCCGTTTTAGCTCAGCGGTAGAGCAGCTCTTTCGTAAAGAGCAGGTCCTCGGTTCAAATCCGAGAAACGGCTCAACAAACGGCTGAATTTTCTGGGATAAACCGTCGATGACAGTTCGATTCTGTCTTTCGGCTCAACCCCGGCTAAACCGGGGTAAAGGATGGCTCCCTTAATAGTCTAGGCTGACCTAGAGCATCCCTGATTAAGGCATACAGGGGGCGAAACCTTAATCAAATATTGTAGAATAAACATATGGCAAGAAGATCCCGTCTTTCAAGAAATTCTATAAAAAAATCTCAAAGAAACTTAATTTTAAGCGTGCTGGGTATTACCGCAGTTCTATTTTTACTACTTAGGTACGGTATTCCTTTGATAAGTGACGTCAGTTTCTTTGCGGGACAGGCTGTGCCAAATAAGGAGGACGTGAAGAAATCGGAAAATGATAAATATGTTCCTTCCCCCTCGCTTGACCCAATTCCAAGCGCCACAAAAGAGAAAAATATAAAAATAACAGGCACTTCCCTAACCGGGCTCACAATTGCACTCTATCTTAACGGCAGTAAAGAGAATGAAGCAGAAGTTGCAGAGGACGGAACGTTTGAATTCGATATTAATTTATCAGAAGGAGAAAACATTATTAAGGCAAAAGCAATTAATAAAGATAAAAACGAAAGCGATTTATCAGATCCGGTTGTAATAAACTTCAAAAAATCCAGTCCAAATCTTACAATTGATTCTCCGCACGGAGGAGATAATATAAGCGGAGGCTCAACTATTACAGTTTCCGGAAAAACCGATCCTGATAATACAGTTCTTGTAAATGAATTTCAGGCAATAATTGACTCATCGGGAAATTATTCTTATGGACTAACTCTTAAAGGCGGAGATAATGAAATAAAAGTTGTTTCGAGGGATCCTGCAGGAAACGAAACGGAAAAATCAATCCACGTCAATTACTCTCAGTAAATCAGGGGGGAATTTATTCTTGAGTGGGTGCTGGATCTCCTTCGAAACGAACGACTCTACCAGCATCTAGATCTCGGACAATTCTTTCTGCAGCTAATCTTTCAATCTCAACTTCTCCCTCTTCTGTTGGCTGTGCTACCTTATCTCCTACTCCGGGAACATCTCCACGCCGAACATTTCCTAGCATAGCATTCGCCTGTGCTCTTGCTCGTTTCATATCATCAACAAATCCTGGCTGCACTTCCATAAGTGCGAATGGATCCGGATGATTTTGATAATCAATTGGACCTTCTTCATGCAGGGGATCTGATACTATTATTGCTGGATCTGCGGCTCCTGCAGAACTTGAAACAGCTCTTCCCGTTTCAGACCAACCCCTGAGACGCTCCAATTCTCTCGCAGCGTCCCCGTTAAGATCCGCTGCGGCTTCTGCTCTTAGTCTTTTCAAATTATCTGAGATTGCAACCTCTTCTCCTGTTGGTCGCGATGGAGCTGCTCCATCACCTGCGTGAGCTACATGCGATACTCCTAAGCCTGCAGCTAAATGCCCTACTCCAACAGCTATTGCGTCGCTCGCTCCTGGCACTTGATCCAAATGATCCCAACCTGCATTATCTGATCCTTGAACTGCTTCTGCGGCTGCTTGCTCTACTCCTGATGGATCTTCACCTAGAGGAACGAACTCTTCTACTTCCAAAACTCTAACTTGTACTTCAGGAACTGCCGACCTTAATACGTCTAAAAAATCATCCGGCATTCCTGCCTCAACCATCATGACCAACTCTGATAGATGATCCTCATCTTGCCCTGAATCATCAGCAAGACCATACACTCCTAAACCCTCTCTTCTTAATCCCCTGTAGTCTTCTGCTATTCTTCTTAAATCTCGTATTGGCAACATCGTAGGCCTTTCGTCAATTGCTGCTGCTTCTGCTCCTGATGGATCTCGTGGTGGTTCTGGTTCTCTTGCCATAATTAAAAGGATAATAGCATTTTTGATTGATTTGTCAATCTGGAATTTTTTCCGAGTCAGTAAGACCTGCTAAAATCCAAACCCAAATCATCACAAAACCATAAAACAAGCTGTTAATAGTTAGACTATTCACGGCAAGTCCTGCAAGTGAGACTACTAAAATTAAAGCAAATTTATTTTTTTTAAGATTATTAAAACCAAGTTTAAATGTTTTATAAAGAAGAAGAATATAAATAATTAAACCCGGAATCCCCGTAGTTACTAAAACAAATACAAAACTATTATCTGCTCCTGCGGCGGAATGGCTTGGACCTACTTTTGAAGTGTCATGAAATCCATATTTCTCTCTGGCATATCTTAGATTGTTAAATCCTACCCCAAAAACGGGATTTTTAGAATAAATATTAAGTGCGTCTTTAGAGGTTTCTATTCTTTGACCAACTGATGCCATTCTTAATAGATTTGTATTTTCAAGATAGAATCCGGGAGAAAGAGCTATAAATATCACAATCATAATACCAATAAATACTCCCAGCAGCTTATATTTCTTAAGAAGCACGCAATATGTAAGAGTGCTCACTCCAAGCATTAATAGAGCTCCTCTTGAATATGTTAATATAATTGAAATAAAGCTTAAAACCAAGATAATGTTAGATAAAAGAGTAAAAATTTTGTTTGATTTAAAATTATCACGGATAATGAATATAAATATAAAAAATAGAACAAAAAATATACCTGCAAAGTTAGGATCAAGAAAGGTTGAGAAAATTCTATTCAGATGCTCATCCCAGCCAAGATAATATAAATTTCTTAGGCTCGGATAAAAAATCAACTGGAGAAAGCCAAGGATAATTGTAATTAGTCCCCCTATATAAATCCATTTAACGGTCTTGTTGGAAATAAGCTCACCAACATCTTTAAATACAAAGTACAACAAGGCATAAAGAGTCCATCTTACAAGATAAAGAGCACCAACCTCAACTTGATTTTGTGTATAGCTAGCTAAGCTAAACAACAAGGAAATAAAACTAATGGAAATAAATAGCAAGATTGGTGTTTTGAGGTAATAATTTTCTTTCTTCTTTTGAAAAATTAACCAGACTACTATTAATGACGCTATGCAGATGTCGATCAAATTAACCGCAGCAGCATTTTGAAATTGAATCCTTATTAACTGCGAAAAAGAAAAAACTATAAAAAGTACAGGTATTAAATAATTTAGTAGTGCCAAGTAGTCCCTCCTAGGCTATATAGCTTAACATGAGTTGAAGGATTTTCATACACTAAATTCCAATGAGAAAATCTTCCGGGTACATCAGCATTTTGAACAGCTACATAATTAAATCTGTCTCCTTTTCTTACATAGCTTGAATCAATAAAATTAAAATCTGCATAATACAAATTATGAAATCCATATAAAAGCAAAGAATCCGAAGGTTTTAAATTATCAGTAAATGAATGATCCGTATCATAAAAATCTCCGTATTCAAAATTGAGATTTTTTATCAAGAACTGATCTTTTGTTTGAAACCCTAAAACTACCGGAATAAATTTAGAGTTGGCTAAACCTCTATAAGCTATTGTTATGATACAAATTAAGATACATAGTCCTATTGCGTATTTTTTTATCCAAACACTTTTAAGACTTGTTAAAACACCTGCAGTAAGCAAAGAAAATATAGGCAGATATGGCAAAATAAATCTTCCTCCGCCTGTTCTGGGAATAAAATACCAACTAAGTATTGCCAGCACTGAAAATACAGTTATTATTTTTAAATTTTTATCAAATTTTTTATAAACCATGACAAGTAGAGGAATAAAAATTAGATAAATTGGAGAGATGGGATCCGCTGCGCGGAGAAAAACATTAAATAAATCGTTAAATGCATTTATGGGATTAAAAATTGCCGCATTTAGACTTGTGGGATACAAATTGGTGAATAACGGATAAAACGGGTTTCCTGTATTCAAATAAGAGTATATAAACCAGGGGGAGGAAACAATAATTGAGATAATTGTAAATAACGCACTATTTTTGATGGCCTCTTTTTTATCTTTTTGAAAAAGTAAAAACAGGATAATAAATATAGGAACGGATGAAAAAGCAATTAACTTAGTTGATATTGCCAGTCCAAGCATTACTCCTGATTCTATAATCCATTTTCTTTCTTTTGAGCTATACCATTCAACAAATCCCCACAATGCCATAATTTCAAAAAATGTCCAGGCTAAGTCAACGTAAGAAGTAGTAGATTCCCAAGCGAAAACCAGATTTCCTAAAAGAACTACCACTGCAAGAAGCGAATATTTAATATCTAAAAATTTCCTTGAAAATTTGTAGAGCGCAAAAAGAGCTAGAAGACCAAAACTAAAATGAATTAGCTTGGCAGCTATTTCGTTTGAAAACGACAAAGCGCTAATATAATACATTTCTACTAACTTTGGGAAATCAGAATAATAAAAAAGACCTCCGGTAATATGAAATATCCGATGCTCAGTCAAAAATATTTTTGGAAGTGTTAAGTGATACCATAGAGCGTCAAAACCAAGTTCGGGCCCTAATGCCCCAACCAGATTTACAATGAGGGCCGCAACAATTAGTACTAAAAGCGTTTTTGAAAGATTATCAAGCTTTATTGGTGTATGTTCTTTCCTTAAAAACGAAAAAATATCTTTCCTGTGATAATAAAATGAAAATGCAAGAAATAGAACAGTTATTATAAATATATTTCTTGTATAAAGCTGTCCAACAACTCCAAGGCAGAAAATTAAATATGAATAAATTCCGATAAGAATTGCTAACCCAAACATATGCCTCCCCTACAAAGCAGATACCAAATATAGTAAACAAGAATTGTAATAGACCATGCAACGAATATTAAGCGGAGTCTTTTTTCTGCCATAGTAAATAAAGCTTACCTCTTACCAAAAAAGAATGAAAGGACATAAGGAGTGCATGGACCAAACCGGCTGTACCGTCTAAAAATCCCATTTTAAAAAAATAATTTTGAAAAAACTTTCCTTTTGTATGAAGAATAATTCTTATAAAACCAGCGTTAACACCTTTTTCATAAAGCTCTCCTGCTCTTAAATCCGTATAGAAATTAATTTCTCTCAAAAATTCTGAAATAGTAGGATGGGGATAATGAAGAATGGGATTTAAAAGTCTTTTTACATCATGGTCTGTTTGCCATGTCTCATGAACTTTTCCTTTTAGACTTCCTTTTGTTTTGTTAAAAAGCCTGAGCAAATAAATATTCCCCGTATCTCCATGAGTCAATGCTTTTTCCCACATATAATCAACTCTTTTTATAAGAAATCCTCCTTCTTTAGTGCTGGGAGTAACTGCTTCGGTAATCTCATTAGCTAAATCTACCGTTATTCTTTCATCTGCGTCTACGAAAAGTACCCAGTCGTAAGTTGTCCTCTCTACCCCAAATTTTCTTTGAGCAGAAAAATCTCCATTAAGCTCTCTTTTGAAAATTTTAATTTTTTCGTGATCTTGAGAGTATCTATCAAGGATATCCAGAGTTCTGTCTGAAGACATGTCATCAATAATAATTATTTCATCGCAAAATAAAACAGATTCCAGACAATCAATAATATTTTTTTCTTCGTTTTTTGTAAGAACAATAACGGATAACATTATTTTACCTCCAGTTTTATTTTATCAGGATATTCTGTTATGTAAAACTTCAATTTTTCCGGACTCTCTGATACGCCTTTTCCCAACCACCAAGTCAGGTATGTATATGGAGTGACAAAACTTTCGTATTTACTATTCTCTCCCCTTCCGATAATGTTATATTCTTTGCC
>JBBTWB010000135.1:0-4134 GCA_038078635.1 Patescibacteria group bacterium
TATGCACTACTTCCTTGTTCAAAATAAACCAGATGCTTTAATTTATATTTCTTGCTAAATCCTTCGATTAGGCCATTTTTATGTTCGTACACCCTTCTGCTCAGATCGTTTGTAACACCTATATAAAACACGGTCCTTCCGTAATTAGAAATTATGTATACGTAATAGTTTTGTTTCATATTCTCTATTGTGTCATGTTGAATAATGTCATCCCGAATTCATTTCGGGATCTATTTAGCATCTTCTTTACATGGAAGATCCTGAAACAAGTTCAGGATGACAAGTTTGTCAGTTCACGATGACACATTCTGTTTTCCATGCTAAATTCAATATTCTAAATTCTATATTCTAAAAACCGAGGAACCATGCGTGGTGTGCTCCATGTTTTAGGATTTCTTTTTCCAAATCTGTCTCTCTGGACTTTCTGATATATGCTTTTATTTTATCTCTAACCTTCTTTGAGAAAAGTATAATGATCAGGATAATGATTGGTATGGCAAGCCAACCATAATTTTCAATGAATTCTGTAATCCATGTAATAAGTTTTTGAAGAAAAGTTACAACATTCTGTTTTAGCTGTCCTGCCGGAGAAAGAGATTTAAGCTCAAGAGTCTTAGTTGGCTTCTCTGACTCTTTATCCCGGTAATTAGCAGTTGCAAAAAGCTCATATGTACCGACAGGCAAGTCTTTAATCTGAACTTTATAGTACCCTTCTTTATCCGTAGTCGTAACCAGGGTGATACCTGCAGAGATATGCACGGAAACCTTCGCTTTCCTCATACTATAGCCATATGCGTAAGTTGACTCGTTGTAGATGATCGTACGGGCTGCCAAACCCATACTGGGAGGCAGGAATATATCTTTTTTACTTGTATCTTCTATAACAGGCGGGATCTTGAAACAAGTTGTTGAATCCCCTATTCGTTTAAAGTCGATTACCTCAAGACAAAAATCCGTAAAGCCTTTGCTTACTTTAACTCCCGTTATAAAAAAGTTTCCATCTTTATCAGCTGTGGTTGACCTCACAAAAACTCCGTTACTGTTCATGACAATTGATGCATTGGGAGATGAAAAACCTGAAATGTCCAGAGAAAACTCCGGAATAGGTATATTTGGAGTAGGTGTGGGCATGGAGGTTGGAGTTGGGCTAACGCCTGGTGCCAAAGTCGGCGTTGGAGTAGGGCTTGGCGTAGGAGTTGAGCTCAAAAATATCGGCGTTGGAGTAGGGCTTGGCGTAGGAGTTGAAGTTAGAGTTGGATTGTCAACTGTAGCATTAACAGCTGCCTCCTCTGCATTAACATGAACACTCTCAATAAAGAATAATGAGATCGCAATAATAATGAGACAGAAATATTTTTGCATCTATTAAATTTATAACACAGAGGTTGATTGAATTACTAATTACCCTAATTTCTAAAAAAGGCGCGGGGAGCTTGTGAAGTTTTCGCAGTTAATTTACGCGAGGGGTGGAACTCTCGGATGGTTCACCTGCAAGAGGACTGAAATTCGGCTTTTTCAAACCATGACTTCAAATAGAGTTTGGTGCCGAATTTCACTAAGCGAAGCGTGTGTATTTTTATGCTAGCTCAAACTTTAGCGAGCGTCTCTTGCAGCGTGCGACTATCCGAGAGTAAACAGGACCCCGAGCAAAAAAGCGACCTCAGCGCGATCAATTAGGTCAATTTTCTGGCTGATTTATTTTCATGAGGCTAATACCTTTTAGATACTAGAGATTAGTTACTAGATATTAGCAATTCTGTCTATTTGTGCCTCCAAGGCCTCGCCTTGGAACCTCGTGGACAGCTGTAGCCTGTAGATCGTAGTCCATTAGCCATTTTCCGTGAAATCCTTTCTAGTATCTAATATCTACTAACTATTTACTGAAAATCTGACTTTTCACAGAAAAGATAACATGCCTATTTAATATATCATAATATAAACATTGTGGTCATTTTTGCGTACTCTAGGACCTTGACAACAGGGTATATACTCTCATATTCTAATAGTATGAGCAAAAAGCTTTTCACAAATGAAATAATCCGTATAATCCGTATAATCTCGTGCCTAGGCATAGATTCACACAGATTTGGGTTCGGGAATAAAGAATCAGTGTAAATCTATAATATGAAGAAACTGCCCAACATTTCACAAAAACCACAAACCCAATTGATTTACGCAGATCTCACTTACCTAATCCGAAAAGCTATTTTTGCTGTTTATAACACTCTTGGCTTTGGGCATAAAGAAAATGTTTACCAGAAAGCCTTAGAAGTCGAACTTACTGATCTCAAAGTCCCTTTTGAGACACAAAAAAAGCTTCCTGTTAAATTTAAAAATAAATTTGTAGGCTCATACCAGCCTGATCTCATAATCGACGGTAAAGTAATTGTTGAGCTCAAATCCCTTTCATTTCTACCCGAGCAATTAGATTCTCAGCTGCTTCAGTATTTAAAAATAACTGGTTTCAAACTTGGATTACTTGTTAACTTTGGCTCATCTAAACTTTTCATTAAAAGACTGATCTGGACCAGCAGGCAGGGGTCCAGATCAGTATCCGCGGAAAACAATCCGAGCCAAAATCAGAATCCCCGTAAATCCGTTCTCAATCCGAGTCAATCTGTATATAAAAATCCGCGAAAATCTATGGAAAGGAGATCCGTGTAAATCTATGTATACTGCCCAATTTAAAGAATTCCTGCTTTCACAGGCTAGCCCTGCATCTCTTTCCACAGTTAAAAATTACGCTTCAGATGTAAACCGCTTCATAGCCTGGTTTGAAAACAAATTCCAAAAAACCTTTGAACCTTCTGAAGTTAATAGTTCAACTCTGAATATTTTCAAGACAGATTATTTGACTAAGTATTCTGCTTCCTCAGTTGACAGAAATTTATCAACACTCAGAAAATTCTTTACCTTCCTAAAGCTTGATGGTCAAATCTCCCATTCCCCCTTCGAGTTAGAAGTTAGTAGTCAGGAGTCAGAAGTTGACCCTTGGAGGATCAAGGACTTTAAAAATCATCTCTACGTATTCAACGCATCGCATCTTACTATAAAGAATTACATCATTGATGTGAAGCAGTTTCTCTCATGGGTTGAGACTGTACTTGAAGATAAGAATTCATGGGAAGCCGGAGACAATGAGTTAGCCTCAAAAATAGATTCAAACTTACTTGAAGAATATAAAAAAAGACTTTTAAAAGAAGTCGGACTCTCTCCTGTATCCGTTAACAGAAAGCTTTCATCTCTCAGGCGTTATATTTCATGGGCAACAGATGAAGGACTCCTCAGGCCACAACCTGAAATATCAAATATCAAATATCCCAACTTCGCCCAAGCTTCGCTGGGCAAGCAAATATCAAATAAACAATTAGCTGCTGATTCCTCATTGGAAATTGGAAATTTGAAATTGGATATTCCGAATACAAAGTATTCCGGCTTCGCGCCGCTTAGGCTGCTTCAAAAAGCCAAAGCTGGAATAATCAGCTTTGCAGATGCATTATTTATTCTTCCCCTGGTTTCCCTCCTCGAAAAGATACAATACCAAGCTTGGGCTCTCAAAGGCAGACCTGTTTTTGCGAAACATAGATTCCCACAGATTCAGAAACGGATTCCCACCGATCCGCAAAAATCTGCAAACAATCTGCGCAAATCGATAAGAAATTTGCCAAAGGCATTTTATGCCCCTTGGCAAATTTCTACAAAGTATTTTCCAATTCATAAAAAAGTATGGCATCACCTTAGAAATACCAGACCAGAGTGGTATAAAACATATCGTTCATACTCAATTACCAATTATTTTCACTTAGCAATTTTACTTTTATTTGTCTCAGTCTTGGGATATGTAATCTATAGCTATGTAAACCCGAATAAGAATCAGCCTAAAACATTTGCTGCTCTTCCTACTGCTCCGCCAAGAGTTTTATCTTTTCAAGGCCGGCTTACCGATAACTCTGATAATCCGATAACAAGCTCGACTCCTCTCCGAATGGCCATTTATAATAACCTGACAGCCTCAGGCGCTGCTCTTCTCTGGCAGGAAATAGTAACAGTTAGTCCTGATAACGACGGCATATTCTCTATTATCCTTGGCAATAACACAGTTATTCCGCTAACAGTTTTTGCTGAAAATTCAGC
>JBBTWB010000136.1:0-6869 GCA_038078635.1 Patescibacteria group bacterium
TAAATATATGGAAAACATGAAAGTTTATACATGTCCAATGCATCCGGATGTTGTTTCTGATAAACCTGGGACTTGCCCGAAGTGTGGGATGAGGCTGGTTGAGACTGAAATGAAAATGCCTGTTCGCCGAAGCCTTGGCGAAGGTGGAGATCATGGCGATATAAAGCACGGAGATCACGTTATGAAAGAGACATCTAGAATGTCTTTCTGGGAAAAATTCAAAATGAGTATGACCATGAGTATGGGTATGGACCACACAGGACTTGCCGGACGGGAAATGGCAAAGCTTATGGAAGAAGATATTCGAAATAAATTTCTCATTTCTTTACTCTTAACAATTCCGATCGTTTTATACTCTCCGCTTGGAATGAATATTTTAAATCTTAATTTACCCTCCCCTATTCCAGTAAGTTGGCTTCTGTTTTTGTTAACTACGCCTGTCTATTTTTACTGCGGCTGGATATTCCTATATTCAAGCTACATTGCTCTAAAAAATAAAACATTAAACATGGCAGTTCTTATTGCAGTAGGTATTACCGCAGCATATGTCTTCAGCGTTATTCTGACGCTAACAGGTTCTAAGGAATCATTTTATGAAGCAGCAGCAATGCTTACCACATTTGTTTTATTTGGACACTGGATGGAAATGAAATCCCGCCGCGGCACAACAGATGCGCTTCAGGCTTTGTTCAATCTCGTCCCGCCACAGGCTCGAGTTTTTCGCAATAACAAAGAGATTATGGTTCCAACTGCAGATGTTAAACTAGGTGATGTTGTAATTCTCAAACCGGGTGATAAAGTACCGGTTGACGGGCAAATAATTGATGGTGAAACTGCAATTGATGAGTCTTTGGTAACAGGGGAATCTCTTCCTGTTGCAAAGAAAAAAGGAGACGGCGTAATTGGCGGCTCTATTAATACTTCAGGATCGGTCAAATTCAAAGCAACAAGAATTGGAGAAGATACAGCGCTTGCCCAGATTGTAAAACTGGTCGAGACTGCGCAGAATTCAAAGGCACCGGGACAAAAAATTGCAGATAAATTTGCACAATATTTGGTGATTGTGGCAGTAGGCGGTGGACTTTTAACTTTTGCAATTTGGTTTCTAATCTTAGGGCAACCACTCATGTTTGCTTTAACATTTGCAATTTCTACTGTTGTTATTGCATGTCCGGATGCGTTAGGACTTGCAACACCAACTGCTGTAGCAGTAGGAACTGGTCTTGGAGCAAAACATAATATTTTGATAAAAGATGCTTCAACTCTTGAACAGACATCGAAAATTCAGGCAATAGTTTTAGATAAAACAGGAACTTTGACTCAAGGAAAACCCGTAATTACTGATGTAATTCCAGCAAAAGGATTTGCGGAAGACGACATCATTAAGCTTGACGCCGCAGCTGAAGCTAAATCTTCTCATCCGTTAAGTCTGGCAATTTTAGAAGAAGCAAAGAAAAGAAAATTAACTATTCCTGATAAAGTAGAAGGTTTTAAAAATCTCGCAGGGCATGGAGTTGAAGCGACGGTTTCGGGCAAACACGTTCTAGTGGGAACAGTAAAACTTATGAATGATCGCAGGATTGATATTAAACCATTGCAAAAAGAAATCGATAAGCTCCTCGCAGACGGAAAGACAATTATGCTTCTTGCAGTTGATGGAAAAATTGCAGGGGTGGCAGGAGCTTTGGATCCCATAAAAGAAAATGCCGAAAAAGCAGTTAGACGCATGAAAGAACTAGGACTTGAGGTTGCTATGATCACAGGAGATAATAAAAAAACAGGGGAAATGATTGGGAAAAAACTCGGAATAGATAGAGTTTTTGCTGAAGTGCTTCCTGAAGACAAGGCAAAATATGTAAAACAGCTTCAGGATGAGGGAAAATTTGTGGCAATGGTTGGAGACGGCGTTAATGACGCACCGGCCTTAGCTCAAGCTGACATTGGAATTGCAATTGGAGCGGGAACAGATGTTGCCATAGAAACAGCAAAAGTGGTTCTTATGAAATCAGACCCAGCAGATATTCTTCGGGCAATTAGACTTTCCAAAGCAACGGTAAGAAAGATGAAGCAAAATCTTTTTTGGGCATCGATATATAACTTACTCGCAATTCCCGTTGCAGCAGGAATTTTGTATCCATCTTTTCAAATCTCACTTCGCCCTGAAATTTCCGCGCTTCTTATGTCTATCTCATCAATTATTGTCGCCACAAACGCCGTGCTTCTCAATCGCGCTGAAAAAGACTTAGTGTCTGTTTAGAATTGATATTTATGATATATTATGCTAATTAACATGAAACTAAAAAGCTTAAAATCAGTTGCGATTCTAAAAAAAGTTACAATATTACAAATTCTAGTAACTCTTCTTATCATTGCCTCTTTTTTAATTGGGGTACTGATAACAAAAGTTCGATATCTTGAGAAGAACAGTACTTCCGTCGCTACCTTACCAGCTCAGGAAGTGACTGTTCCTAATCAGCCTACAGTCAAAGTTAACATAAAAGATGTTGATATTAAAAACGAGCCATATATTGGGGATCTTAATGCTCCTGTGGTTATGGCTTACTGGATGGATTACCAATGCCCGTTTTGTCAGAGATTCGAAACAGAAACCATGCCAATTCTTATTGAAAAATATGTAAATACGGGAAAACTAAAGATTGTCTTTAAAGATTTTCAATTCTTAGGAGAAGATTCGACAACCGGAGGCCTTGCAGAAAATGCTGTTTGGGAAACATCTCCTCAAAGTTTTGGAGCATGGCAGAAGGCAATGTATGAAAATCAAGATGATGAAAATGGAGGGTGGGGAAAGAAGGAAGACATAATTACAATGACCAGAACTATCCCGGGAATAGATGCTGATCAAGTATCTAGTCTTATGGATCAGAAAAAAGAAGAGTATCAAAAGGAGTTAAACGAAGATAATCAGGAAGGCGCTAAATTCGGGGTGTCAGGCACTCCTGGTTTTGTAATCGGAGATCAATCTATTTCCGGAGCACAGCCATTATCGACTTTTACTCAAATAATCGATGCCCTTTTGGAAAATAAATAGATTTAAGTGATGCAGGCTTTTTTATTCTCATTTCGTCAGGTTTTCTCAAAACCAGCATATATAGCATTATCAATTGCCACTTTTGCTATTGTAATAACTCTTGCCATCTGGCTTCCTAATATTAACTTTTTGGCGCATACTGCAACTTCAGATACATTCACGCTTTCTCAAAAAGTCGGAATTGTTTCAAGCGTTTTTGGTTCTATACAAACCAATTTTACTCCCCTATCAAGATCAATAACTCTAGTAGTTGTATTTCTTTTTTCGATAAATATTAGTTTGTTTATATACTTTATCCTTCGGGCAGCAAGATTAAGTCGCGAAGCTGGAATCAGTACGTCAGGATTTATTCTTGGAATGATCGGAGTTGGCTGCGCATCTTGCGGATCTGTTATTCTCTCGTCATTTTTAGGTGTTGGCACAACAGCCGGTTTTATTGGAATTTTGCCTTTACGAGGACAGGAATTTGGCTTATTAAGCGTTGTTCTTATTGGTATTTCGATTTATTTTCTTTCCAGGAAAATTCAAGATCCAATAATATGCAATGCCAAACCTGCAACTTTTAAATCTTTATTCAAAAGAATTCCCGTGTGGTTAAAAATTGCTATAGTTATTTTTCTTGCATTTGGCATTGGAATCCTGTTTGCCAGCAGATTATGATAAACTTGTCACGTATAAACCATGACTAAAGATAAAATAATCATCATTGGTGGTGGAATTTTAACTATTGTAATTATTTTAGGAATATCTGTTTTATTGTCAAATAATCCATCCAAATCTTCCGGAATTCCCGATGATAAGATAGTTGTTAAAAATGGACTTCATTGGCATCCAAGGCTTGCGGTTTATATAAGTGGAAAAAAACAGGAGTTTCAGAATAACATTGGATTAGGAGCAATCCATCAGAAAATGCACACGCATGACGAAGATTATAAAGATGGCGTTGTTCATATGGAAATGCAAGGGGAAGTTACAAAAGATGAAACAAGACTAGGAAAATTTTTTGAGATTTGGGGAAAGACATTTAATTCCGGACAAATTTTCGAATTTAAAAATTCCTCAGACTCCGCTGTAAAAATGTTAGTCAATGGAAAAACGAATAAAGATTTTGAAAATTACCAGATGAATGATGGTGATAAAATAGAAATTCGTTATGAATAAAAACATTATTGTTATTATTGCAATTCTTCTGCTAGGTATTGGTGGATACCTCTTTATTACTTTCCAAAAAAAAGATAATGCAAAGAAAATTCACTACCACGCCGGATTTGTAGTTTTTAATAATAACAAGCAAATAAACTTTTCGGGTTTTAAATATATGGTAATAAAACCCTGTAACCTAGATAACAAAAAAGAAGAAGAATCAGATGAAGATGATCAAATGGAAAAAGCACATTTGCATGATCAGATTGGAGACGTAGTTCATGTTGAACGGGAAAACGCAAAATGGGTGGATTTGTTTACAAACCTAAAGTACAAAGTAGATTATAGTAAAGCCACCGCTTATTTGAATGGCAAGAAGCTAGATAATTTTAGGGAATTAGTAATTCAGCCCTATGACAATTTGGTAGTTTTAATTGGATCAAAGGATACAAACCAGGCTTTAAAAAAAGCAGTAACAGTAGCCCATGTCAAGCAAGTCGAAAAAAGAAGCGAAAATTGTGGAACCTAAATGTAAAGTCTACTTGACATTCATTTTTTACTCTTCTACTATATATAAAGACTCATGAACGAATATGTCAAAAATAGAGTCCACGAACTTAGAAAAACCGAAGGCGCCACCCAAGAGGAATTCGCAAAAACAATTGGAGTCACCAGACAAACTGTTATTGCGATAGAGAAAGGCGCTTATGCTCCTTCGCTTTTGCTTGGGTTAAAGATTGCAAGATATTTTAAAAAAAATGTCGAGGAAATTTTTACTTACGAGAATGAAAAATAAATTTATAACAGAAATTTTAATTTCTACAATTTTAATTGTTCTTTTAATATTGTTGCTTGATCCATTCATGATACTCATGACTACTCCTGTGCAAATGATTACTATTGCCGCAGTTTTAATAATTTTTATTTCTTTTTGTGTCTTTGTTTGGAAAGAAAATAGCAGGGATGAAAGAGAACAATTGCACAAACAAATCGCCTCTCGTTTTGCTTATTTATCAGGCGCATCGATATTAATTATTGCAATTATTACACAAAGCTTAAATCATTCACTTGATCCATGGATTGTAATAGCCTTAATTGTAATGATCTTGGCAAAAGTTGCAGGTTCTTTATATGCCAAAAATAAATATTAAAGGCGGGTGATAAAAATGAATAGAAATTTATTAATCGCAATTGGAATTTTAATCCTGATCACTCTTGGAGGGGGATTCTTCTATTTAAATCAGCGGAATAACAGTTCTTATGACGAAATGATGAAAAAAGACGACTCAATGATGATGAAAGAAGGCTCACGATATGTTGAGTACTCAAAAGAAATCTTAGATAATTCGTCAGATAAAAGAAGAGTTTTGTATTTTTACGCCAACTGGTGTCCAATTTGCAGACCAACTGACGCAAATCTTAAAGAGAACATAAATAAAATTCCCCAGGACAGCGTAGTCATAAGAGTGAATTATAACGATACAGACACTGATCAAGAAGAAAAGGACTTAGCTAAAAAATACGCAGTAACATATCAACACACATTTGTCCAAGTAGATAAAAACGAAAATGAAATAACCAGATGGAATGGTGGACAAATAGATGAACTTTTAACTAATCTTAAATAAGTAATGGAAATTTTGTTGATCTTCGCGTTTGTTTCAGGCCTAATTACAATTGCGGCACCTTGCATTTGGCCGCTACTTCCTATTATTTTATCCTCTACTGCAACGGGCGGACACAGAAAACCGCTGGGAGTAGTCATTGGGATAATGGCAAGTTTTGCTGTCTTTACGCTAACTATTTCATACATAATTAAAATTATTCCCTTTGATCCAAACTCCTTAAGACTTGTTGCAGTTATTGTAATCGGATTCTTAGGCCTTACTCTCATAGTTCCTAAAATTTCAAGATTTGTTGAAGGATATGTTTCAAGACTTTCTGGAAAAGCAGGAGGTAAATTGTACGGAACACAACAGAACGGACTAATTGGAGGATTAATTACTGGACTTGTTTTAGGACTTGTCTGGTCTCCTTGTGCTGGTCCAATTTTGGCAACTATTGCAACTCTTGCGGCGACTCAAAAAGTTAATAGTTCCATCATTTTAGTCACATTTGTTTATATAGTTGGAGTTGGAATTCCCTTATTTATTTTCGCAACACTTGGAAGATTACTCTTTTCTAAAACTCGCGCTCTTTCTCCATATCTTGGGAGAATCCAACAGATTTTTGGTGCAGTTATGATTTTAACTGCTTTAGCAATCTATACAAATTTTGACAAAACTCTCCAAGTAAAATTATTGGATCTATTTCCTTCTTATGGAAATTTCCTCGTAAAATTTGAAAGCGACAATAAAGTAAAAGAGCAGTTGGATGAACTAAAAGATGGGGTTAATAAAACGGATGACATGATTGGCAAACCTTTTGATATGTCAAAAAATAAAAGTCTTCCAAATTTAGGAAAAGCGCCTGAATTTGTTGGAATAACAAATTGGCTAAATAGCAAGCCTTTAACTTTATCTGAGCTTAAAGGCAAAGTCGTCTTGGTAGATTTCTGGACTTATACATGTATAAATTGTATTAGGACTCTTCCCCATGTCACCTCCTGGTACAACAAATACAAAGATCAAGGATTTGTAGTTGTTGGCGTTCATACTCCTGAATTTGAATTTGAAAA
>JBBTWB010000137.1:0-4680 GCA_038078635.1 Patescibacteria group bacterium
AAATTATTTCGATTTTTAGAAGAAGCGGCCTGAGCCAATATGATTTCTCCCAAAGCCTGGACACTGAAAAGGGGTAGAATAACTCGGCGGGGGCGAAAAGCGGAATACCCCGCCGACTGCAGGCGATACTAAGTTAGAAGAAACTTGGTAAGAGACTGTAAAGAGTTTCTAGAAAAGTAAAAATGTTGGCGAGACTTCCCCTAGGAAGTCCTCTCGCATAAAGGCGGGGTCGCCGATCCTTTTCGTGGGCGGGTGGGCTGATGGGAATTTGGTATAATCAAATCCATACGTTTTCGTTTTTATTCGTCGTTCCTGTCCCGCCGAAGCGGGACAACGCGCGGGCAAAAAATACAAAAGAGCGAGGCGAAGCCGAGCTCTAAAATAGTAGGAGCGTTTACCCTGAGCGAAGTCGAAGGGGAGGCGACTACCTTTTAGAAAGAAAGGAAGTTCGGACTTTTTCGTAGACGTCGACTAGAATCTTCCAACAATATGGTCAGCTAGCGCCATTGGTTCGACTGGCGGGGACTCTAATTCCCTTGAGGGAAATACCGGCATTTGAGTTTCAGGGTGTGCGTCCAAATACAATTGCCTAGTTTCTTCTAATCCCTCTAGCGTTACGGGTTGACCATTGAATGGTTTAGAAGAAAGAGAATCAGCTCTAAAATCACCGAATTCAATCATAATTACCTCTTTGGGGATTGTCTTTGTCGTCTTGCTTTTCCACCCATACCAACCTTTCTTCGCTCTCTAACTCTTGGATCTCTTGTTAAAAGCCCTTTTTTTCTTAGAAGTGGCTTACTTTCTTCATCAATTGCTGCTAAGGCCCGGGATAATCCAAGTACGAATGCGCCTAGCTGAGATTGCGGTCCTCCGCCTTGAACTCTTGCCGTTATTGCATATTTGCTTAGAGTATCAGTTACTTTAAGAGGTGCTTCGTATGCTGCTTTTGAAACAACTCCGCCAAAATATTCAGTTATATTTCTGCCATTTACTACCGTGTCTCCTTTTTTAACTAAAATTTCTTCATATTTAAGACCATCGGTAATTTTTGAATAAACTCTAACTCTGGCAACCGCTGATCTTCTTCGGCCAATTGCAAACATAAAGTCTTTATATTTTTTTGTTCCGCCTACTGTTGTTTTTTGATGTTCTTCGCTCATCTTATTTTTCTGCCTTTCCGAACTTTTCCCCGTATTCGTGCTCTTTTCCTTCAAAAATCTTAAGTCGATTTAGCATTGGGTCTCTTAATCTATTTTGAGGAAGCATTCCTTTTACTGCGTGGATTATTATATCATTTGGCTTTCTATTCCGGAGCTCTCCTAGTGTTTCCTGCTTAAATCCGCCCGGAAAACCTGAATGGCGTGAATAAACTTTTTTAGTTTCTTTATTTCCTGTAACTTTTACTTTTTTTGAATTAACAATCACTACAAAATCTCCACAATCTAAATTATGAACAAAATAAGGTTTACTTTTCCCCATGAGTAAGCCTGCAATTTCAGTTGAAATTCTTCCAAGAGTTTTCCCGTCAACATCAATTAAGTGCCACTCTCTTTTTATATTTTTTGCTTTTGTTGATTGCATTATTTGTTTGCCTTCCTGGTAGTTTTTCTTGCCGGTTTTCGAGCTGTCTTTACGGAACTTTTTTTCGTGGCTTCTTTCGTATCCTTTTTTTCGTCACTTTTCACTTTTAACTTTTCACTTTTAACTTCTACTGCTTGCATTTCTGACCACTCCATAATAACCATTGATGCATTATCGTTAAATCTTACTCCGCTCCTTATAATTCTTGTGTATCCGCCTTTTCTATTCTTAAATCCGGGAGCGATCACATTTATCATTTTATCAATTTCAAAAGGCTTTAAGTCGCTTTGTAAAAGACGTCTGGCCTCCTTTTTTTTAGCTTTTGTTACTAATTTATCAAGAGATGGCTTAACTGCTTTTGCTTTTTGCTCAGTGGTGCTAATTCTTCCTCTAAGAATCATGGCAGAAATAAGACCGGAAAATAAGGCCTTTCTTTCATTCTTGTCTCTTTTGAATTTTCGTCCGAATACTTGCTTTTTCATAATAAAAATCAGTCATCAGTTCTCAGTTTTCTGTTCTCGGATTCAGGTCTATCGGTTTATCTGTTGTCCGACCGAACGACCGAAAACTGATCAACAAAAATCTGAATACTGACAACTGAAAACTGAAAACAGATACCAGAATCTTAGGCAGACAGCTCTATTCCCTTTTCCTTAAGCTTTTCTTCAATAATAGAAATTGATTTTCCGCCCATATTACGCATAGAAATTAAGTCTTTTCTTGGAGCTTCTACTAATTGCCCTACTGTTTCAATTCCGCCATTTCTTAAAGAGTTATAAATTCTTGTCGGAAGATCCAGCTCATCAATTGCAAGTTTAAGAGTATCATCTGAAATGCTTAGAGCTGATGCGTCTTCCTCTGTCTCAGCTTCTGCTTTTGGTTCATATACTTGATGGAAATATGCAGTTAATGTTCTTGCAGCTTGATTAAGAGCATCTATTGGCTTTATGACACCATTTGTCCATATTTGAAGATTTAATTTATCAAGATTTGTTTGTCTTCCGACACGGGTTGCAGAAACTGTGAAATTAACTCTTCTTATTGGAGTATAAATAGCATCGGTTGGAATAATTCCCAAAGCAGAACTTCTTCTTTCCTCTGATAAAGAATATCCATACCCTCTTTCAATTACGAGTTCCATTTCAAGCTTAGCCTTCTTGTCACTTAAAGTTCCAATATAATGATCCGGATTTGCAACCTCAACGTCTTCTGAGAGCTCAAAATCCTTAGCGGTAATTTTCGCAGATCCTTTTACGGAAAGCTTAACTGTGCTTTGATCTTTTGAATTTAAGAGCTTAAAACTAACACCTTTTATATTCAGGAGAAGATCAACAATATTTTCTTTAAGGCCTGGGAGGGTTGAGAATCTGTGCTTAGCGCCGTTTATTTTAACTGAAGTTACAGCAACACCGGGAATTGAAGTTAACAAAACTCTTCTTAAAGCTGTGCCAAGGGTATGACCATATCCAGGCTCAAGAGGTTCTATAATAAACTCACCAAAGTCTTCAGTTGATTGTTCTTCTTTAATTTTGAAATTAGGCTCGATCATAAAGATTAATTTTACCACTATCTGGAGTAATATTCAATAATCAATTGCGTATTAAAAGGAGCCTCTAGATCGTCTTTTTTTGGCATTCGGACAAGTTTACCCGAAGGCCCTTCACGCACGATAAAAGGCAATGTTTCATTTTTTTCTTCCATAGCCTGTAATATTAACGTATTTTTTTGTGCTTTAGGTCCAAGAATTATTACATCATCTACTTTTACCTGATAAGAAGGAATACTTACTCTTTTCTCATTTACTAAAATATGTCCGTGTGAAACTAATTGCCTTGCCCCGGCCCTAGACTTTGAAAAACCTAATCTATAGACTATATTATCAAGTCTTGTTTCAAGATAAGCTACTAAGAGCTCTCCTGTTTCGGATTTTTGTCCTTCAGCGTATCTAAAAAGTTTTTTGAACTGTTTTTCCATCAAGCCATATGTTGATTTGGCTTTTTGTTTTTCCCTAAGCTGTGTTCCATACTCTGAGAGTCTTTTCTTTCTCTTTCTTCCGTGTTGTCCCGGAGGAATGTTTAGTCTCCTCTGCAAACTTGCAGAAGTTTTATCTAAGACGTTTATTCCTTCTTTTCTTGCTAATCTATGTTTTGGTCCGGTATATCTAGCCATTTTTTGCCCTCCCAAAAATGGAATTTCCAATTTCCAATTTCCAATTTCCAATGATTCTTAAATCATAAATCATAAATCTTAAATCCTTCGTTTCTTACTAGGTCTTGGTCCGTTATGCGGAATTGGCGTTACATCTGCAATCTGAGAAATTGATAATCCTGCAGTTTTGATTGCACGAAGAGCTGAATCTCTTCCTGCTCCGGGACCTTTAATATAAACTTCTACTGACCTCAGTCCTTGTGCTGCAGCTTTTTTTGCAACGTTTTCAACTGCGGTTGTTGCGGCGTATGGGGTGGATTTTCTTGTTCCTTTAAATCCTGATGCTCCTGCGGATGACCATCCGATCGTGTCTCCTTTATTGTTAGTTATTGTTACTAAAGTATTGTTAAATGTTGCAGTAATAAAAATCTTACCGTTTTCGGTAACTCTGTTTATCTTTTTCTTTGAAATTGTCTTTTTTGTATCAGTCTTTGCCATAGTTATTATTCAGTTGTCAGTCCCATTTTGACTGCTGCCTCTTTCTTGATAGCTCCAATTGTTACCCTCTTCCCTCTTTTAGTTCTCGCATTTGATCTGGTCCGCTGTCCCCTGGAGGGTAAATTTTTACTGTGCCTGGTACCTCTGTAGGCTCCAATATCTTTAAGTCTTCTTATGTTCCCGTTTATTTCAGTTCTTAAATCTCCCTCAAGTTTGTAAGTTTCTAATACATGCTGGATTCTCTTTTGCTCCTCTTCGGTTAAAACGTTAACTCTTTTTGATCCGTCAACCTTTGCTTTATCTAAAATAGTCTGAGCATTATTTCTTCCAACTCCAAAAATATAGCTTAGCGCTATTTCTACTTTCTTTTCGTCTGGAATATTTACGTTTGAAATTCTCATAGACTCCCTCCGGTCGTAATACTACCAATAAATACCAATTTCCAATATCCAA
>JBBTWB010000138.1:0-8060 GCA_038078635.1 Patescibacteria group bacterium
GCCAGAGTTTTTGAAAGCGTTGTATCAATTAGACTTTTGGATTCGGTTGGAAACATTTTAATACAAACAACAACTATGGCAAATGCCCCCGATGCCGGACAGTTTGGACCTTTTGAGAAAATGATAAATTGTATAACTACTGACAGTTCAGGAGCTTTAGAGGTTTATCAGGTAAGCGCGAAAGATGGATCAGAGATAGATAAAGTCAGCGTTCCTCTTTTGTTTAACTAATAACTTCGACTCCCTCAACAGGATTTATCCAAATCTGAACAGTTCTGTTTCTTACGGGATTTTTGCCGCTCCCGTCTCTCCCGTCAAACTCAAAAATTGCTATTTCCTGATATTTTCCTATCTCCAATTTTCCATTACGGATTGGGATTGTAACGCTTGGATGAGAAAAAGTAAGGGACCTTATGTGTGCTGCCGCATTATAGTCTTCATCAACTTCATCACAAAATGGATTATCCTGACAACGGTGTTTATAATCTTTAGTCGGGTGTTTATAATCTTTATGAACTCTTGTTGACCTTTTATCCTCATGAACTGAGGACAAAGTATGATTTAATAAATCCTCAATAAGATTAGGTTCTGAGATTTCGTTAATTATTACCCCAAGCGTTGTGTGCTTTGAGTTTACTAAAACAAAACCATCCTTAATATGTGTTTTTTTGATCAGTGAACGCACATCCCCAGTTATATTTTTTACATATGTATACTTAGTCGAGGGGAATTTTATCTCTTGAAGAAATACTTTCATCTGTATTATATTAAGTCGTAAAGCAGTGTTAAAATCATTCGAATTACAAAGATTAAAATAGTATAATAAATTATGGCTAGTTTCACCAAACAAGTTATTTTATCTGATCCACAAGCTGTTGCAAATTTTTACAGACAGGCTTCCCCCAAAATTTTTCATTATTTAGCGAAAAAATTGCCTAGAGAAGATGCGCAAGAAGTTACTAACGATGTTTTTCTAGAGGCAATTGACTCGATGCATCTTCTTAAAAAAGACGGAAATCTTCAAGCTTGGCTTTATTCAATTGCACATAATAAAATGGTTGATTACTACAGAAAAAGAAAGATTAAATCACTTCTTTTGTCACAAATTCCATATCTGGAAATAGTTGCAAGAGAGATTAGCCAGCCGGAATTTCAATTTGAGAAAAATAGAATTAAAGATAAGATTAAACAAACTTTTTATCAGCTTTCTGAAAATCATCAGAGAATACTAAGCCTTCATTATGAAGAAGGTGTTCCGGTTAAAGATCTTGCCTTAACTTTTAATATATCTTTCAAAGCCACTGAGTCCCTTCTTTATAGAGCGCGGAGGAAATTCCAAGTTATTTATGAACGAAGCTGAATTTATCCAAAAATTACAGGAGAGAGCCCACCAGCAGGAGAAAATTATCAAAGACATGCCTTTTTCAAAAGTTTTCTCAACAGTCAGCCTTTGGCTGGGTCATCATCCATGGCGAATTTTAGTGCCCCTTGCGCTCTTTTTTACATTTTTATTTCGAGGAATTCTCGGAGAAAAATACATTGATTTTGTACTTTTAATATTTAGAAGTTTATGAAAAAAAGGACTTTTCTTATTTATGTCGCCTACGTATGGACTAAAACTCTGCTAGGATTAACAACTCATCCATATCTATCAGTGAGAGAAACCCTGCGTCGCCCAATTCTTTTGCCAGTAATTATTAGTCCAATATTTGGAATTATTATACTCTTAGTTGCAGGGAAAATAGGATCCCTTCTTATAATTGTCTATGACCTCAAGCGAGAGATAATTGCTCTTTTTCTAAGTACTACTCTTATTTCAATAATCTTGTGGCAGTTTCTTCTTCTTTATTTATTAATAAGCTTTATCCTAGCCTTAATCAAAAAACACTAAACACTCTTCGCATAATTTCAAAGACAACCTAAACTTCAATAACAACCGGAAGAACAAGAGGACGCCTCTTAAGTTTGGTTATTAAATATTTCTCAGCAATATTTCCAATAGTGCGCCTAAGATAATTCCAATCTGAGACTTTCATTTTCTTGCTTTTTATATTATTTTTAATTTCATTCGCCAGTCCATTTGTAATTTCAGGAACTTCTGCCGAAGACAACCCGCGGACAATTATATTCGGGCGGTTAATCAAACCTCCATATGTATCTACTTCAGCTAAAACAATTACCACTCCTTCTTTTGCAATCTTTTCCCGGTCGCGCAGAACAAAAGTGTCAACTTCTTCACCTGAAACTTGATCTACGTAAACATTTTGAAGTGCTATCTTTTTTCCAAGTTTCGCATCTGTTTTTGTAAATATTACTTCTTGTCCATCATCCGGAAGCAAAATATCATGGTCTGCGAAACCGTTTTTCTTAGCTAAGTTTTTATAAGCAATCATATGCTTGTAAGTTCCTCCAATTGGTAAAACTTTTTTAGGCCTGACTAAATTCATCATAAGAGTTAGATCCGCTTGAGATCCATGTCCTGAAACATGAAGACCGTTTGCAACACTTGAATACAGAACTCTGGCACCAAGTTTTGCTATTTGATCAATCAGAGCATTTATTGCAATTTCGTTTCCTGGAATCGGATCTGAAGAAAAAACTACAGTATCATTTGAATTAATAACTATATCTCTATGATCTCCATTAGATATTCTTGAAAGAGCTGATCCTTCCTGACCCTGACTTCCTGCAACAATTAAAACAATCTGTTTGTCATTATAATTCCTGACTTCTTTAAGATCTATCTCCATATTAGGATTAATTTTCATATAACCAAGACCTATTGCAACATCTTTTCCTTTCAAAAGAGATCTACCGACAAAACAAACTTTTCTATTAAGCTTTATCGCTGCATCTAAAACCTGGTTAAGGCGTGAGATATTTGAAGAATATGTTGTGACAAAGAACTTGCCCGAGGTATCTCTCATCTCGTCATATATTGTTTTTCCAATACCAAGCTCAGTTGTAGTAAATCCTGCGCGTTCAGACCCTAAACTATCTGACATCAAACATAAAATTCCTTCGTCGGCCTTTCTAACTATCTTTGCAAAGTCGGTTTTCTTGCCGTCATAAGGGGTTAAATCAAACTTAAAATCACTCCCATGATAGATATTGCCTATTGGAGTTTTGATAAAAATGTTTGACGTATCTGGCACGGAGTGAGTAACTCTAATAAAGGATAAGAGGAAGTGACCAAGTAGGATATCACGGTCAAAATTAACGCTGTTAATTTTTTTATTGACCCTGAATTCTTTTAATTTCTCAGTTATGAAAGCTGCTGTTAGGGGAGTTGCAAATATTTCAAAATCTCCCGGAAGCTGGGGCAAAATATAGGGAAGTGCTCCAAGATGATCCTCATGTCCATGAGTTATTGCAATACCCACAATTTTTTTATTTGGATTTTTTGCAAAGTAAGAAACGTCAGGTAGCATAAGGTCCACGCCAATCATAGTTTCATCTGCAAAACCCAAGCCACAGTCCACTATCAAAACCTGATCTTGGTACTCATAGAGATGCATGTTCTTAGTAACGCCTGTTACACCGCCTAAAGGAAGATATTTTAACGAATTGAAATTATCCATAATTTATACTTGTAGAAACTGACTAATATTTTGCGAGTTAAGTGTTATTATAGCACCTTGCTTTACTTTTCCCTCTACTATCATGCGCGCCACTTTCCTGCATATTCCTTCTATTGTTCTTTCTAAACTTCTTATTCCGGAATCAAAACCTAAAGGTCTTATGATGGCTGGCCAAAGATTCTCTTCAATTCTTAGCATATCAGGAGGGAGCCCCGATTCTTTTGTAATCCTTGGGAATAAGTAATTTTTACCTATCATCATTTTTTCTTCATCACTATATGAAGGCATTTGTAATAACTCCAGACGATCCAAAACCGCAGTTGAGATATTTGTGCTGTTATTTGCTGTTGCAATAAATAGAACTTTTGAAAGATCCACCGGATAATCCACATAATGATCCGTAAAAGCGCTATTCTGCTCAGGATCGAGTAATTCAACCAGTGCTCCCATAATATCCACTCTCGCTCCCTCTGTTATACGGTCCAATTCATCAAGAAGTATTACGCAGTTTTTATTTTTTGCATGAATCAGTTTTTTTATAACTTGCCCGGGTTCTGCATCTGCAAAAAGACGGGATTGACCGCGAAGAGCTCTAACATCTCCCATTCCACCAAGAGGAATTCGCTCAATTGGCCTGCCCAATGCTTCTGCGATTGAATATGCCAGAGTTGTTTTTCCGGTACCAACCAAACCTATCAAGCAAAGAATCGGGGCACGGTTTAAGCTTTGTCCTTGGTGCATGTTTAAAATAAGAGATGCCATATATTCCAAAATTTTATCTTTAATGTTTTGTAATCCATAGTGATTTTTATCTAAGACTTCTTTTGCATGATTCAGATCCAATATATCTTTTGTTTCAGATTCAAAAGGAATCTCCGAAATAACATTAATATAATTTGTTGCTCCTTCTAAATTTGAATAATTACCGCCTTGACGGAGTGAAACCTTCAGAATATCTATCATTCCGTTAGCTTTTTCAAGCAAATCCGGGGGAAGTTTGGCGGCTTGTAAGCTTTGTTCTAATTTTTGAATTTGGGAATCTAATCCCTGAGCAGTATTATCCATGTGTATTTAGTATATTGTATCTAGAATTTAGTATCTAGTATTTATTTCTCCTTTTTGTTTTTTCCACATTAATTGCCGTTTTATAATTCCCAGAAATCCTAGATGATGAGAGTGATAAACGTGAAGCTTAGGGTCGTTTATAACTTTAAAACCTTTTTTCTCCCAATACAAGGACCATTCATAATCCTCCGAACCAATCAATCCCTCATCAAACTTATGTTCCTCCCACAAATCCTTTCGAATAATGGAATTAGTATTTCCTAAATGACCGTCTTTTTTTATCTTATTAGGAATGCCAGAAATTTTCTCAGCAATAGTAGAGTCTTTTCCGGGAATTGGATAAGCAAAAACTCCGGCTACTTTTTCATTTATGAAATTAGACAAACCATCGGCTAGCCATGTATTTGAAACCGGAAACGAATGAGCGCTTAGATAAACCAGGAACTTTCCTTTTGCATTTTCTGCGCCTAAATTACATGCCTTTGGATAAGAAAAATTTGAGATTTCAACAATGCGGACTTGGTCTTTTGGAAAATAATCAAGAGCGATTTTATCCGAACCGTCAGTTGAAGCGTTATCAACGATAATAACTTCGAATTTTTGATAAGTTTGATTTTTAAGAATCGCAAACAGTTTTTTAAGACTTTCCCGTTCGTTTTTTACACGAATAATAATTGAGGTCTCCATGAATTTAATTATACTTGAAATTTTTGGATTTAGAATTTTTGGATTTGTTTAGAAATTAGGAATTAGAAATTAGAAATTGATTGATAAGGCATTATTAATCTAATAGTGGGTTTTTTTGAAAGGCCTTGGACCTCCGCGTCTTACGGGATTATTTCTCCTAAAGTTCTCTTCTCTTTCTCTTCTAAATTGCATCGCTAGTGGATGATCTGATCTTTCTCCGGGTCCCGGAGCCGGATCATCATGACGTGGTCCTCTCATAGGAGGCATTGGCGGTCTTGGTGCATGAGGCGTAAATTGAGGCCTCGCATGCGGATGATAAGGTCTGTCTTCTCCTCTAGTGTCCTGTCTTGGTCCGCGGTCTCCAAATCTTGGCCTATCCGATCTTGGCCCTCTTTCAAATCCTCCGCCTTGTTCTCCGCCGCCCCTTGGCTTATCAGCATCAGGTCCAAATTTCATTGAAAGATTAATTCTTCCCTGATCATCAATTTCAAGAACGCGGACTTTAACTTTATCTCCGATAGCAACAACATCAGCCGGATTTTTTACATAATCGGCAGACATTTGACTTACATGAACCATTCCTTCTTTCCCCGGCAAAAATTCGACGAACGCACCAAACGGCAGCATTCTTTTTACTTCTGAGTTTTCAAAAACTTCTCCGACCTTAACTTCTCTCATCATATTACTAATCCATTCTGTTGCCTTAGCAACTGCATCCTGCTCAACGCCGGAAATTGTGACTACTCCGTCATCTTCCACATCAACTTGAGCTCCGGTTGTAGCAATAATGTGTTTGATATTCTTTCCTCCGGGCCCGATTAGTTCTCCAATTTTGTCAACAGGAATTTGAACAGTTTCAATCTTTGGAGCATATTCAGATAAATTTTTTCTTGATTCAGGAAGAGCTTTCTTAATTACTTCTAGAATCTGTAGCCTTGCAGTTTTCGCTCTTTCAAGAATCTTTTTAATCTGTTCGTCGGTTAATCCCGGGATTTTAACGTCCAGCTGAATTGCTGTTACTCCGCTATCTGTTCCTGCGACTTTAAAATCCATGTCTCCTGAAAAATCTTCAAGTCCGATAATGTCAGTTAATAACTCATAACTCTTCTCATCAGACATCATTCCGATTGAAATTCCTGCAACCGGCTTTTTGATTGGAACTCCTGCATCCATAAGAGCAAGCGTAGAACCACAGGTGGAAGCCATAGAGCTTGAACCATTTTGAGAAAGAACTTCAGAAACGACTCTAATTGTGTATGGGAATGTTTTTTGGTCGGGAATTACAGCTTCAAGTGCTCTTTCAGCTAAAGCTCCGTGTCCAATTTCACGCCTACTTGGAGTTCCGACCCTTCCGGTTTGACCGAAAGAATAGGGAAGTCCTGAATAATGATGAATATAGCGTTTTTCTTCTTCTCCCTCCGCAGATTCAATGAGCTGTCCCATTCTTGGAGAGCCAAGAGTAACAACGGACAGCGCTTGTGTTATTCCTCTTTGAAAAAGTGCTGATCCGTGAGTTCTTGGTAAAATTCCAACTCTAGTTTCTATTGGACGTATTTCATCCATTTTTCGCGCGTCCGGCCTTTTTTTCTTAGTTAAAACACTTGTACGGATTATCTTAAACATAACCAGCTCGATTGCTTTTGCAATTGTCTTTTTATCAAGCTCATTATCCGGATTTGATACTTTTCCTCCGTCAAATATTTTATCAATTAGAAGTCCTGTTTCGTATCCACCGGACTCCTTACTAACTCTATTTTCAATAAGAGCTTCTACTTCATCTTTATATGATTTTTCAATAAGTTTTACTGTTTCATATACTGCCGCATCTTCCGGAACTTCCAATTTTTTCTGACCTATTTTTTTAACTAATTCTTCTATGCCGGCAATAACGCTTTGAGTCTCTTTGTGAGCTTTTTCTATTGATTCAAGCAATAAATCTTCGCTGATTTGCTGTGCACCAGCCTCAATCATAACTGTTTTATCTTTTGTTTGACTCACAACTAAATCAAGCTCTGAATATTCCTGTTCAGCTCCCGGATTTATTATGCATGCAGCGCCGCCATTTCCAGACTCCTTAACGCATCCAACTCTTACCGCACCAATTGGTCCGTTCCATGGAATTCTAGAGATTGCAACAGCAGCAGAAACTGCATTTAATGCAATAATATCCGGCTCGTTTTCTCCATCGACTGATAATATAGTTACAATTACCTGAACTTCATTCTTGAATCCTTTTGGAAATAAGGGACGTATAGAGCGGTCAATCAAACGACCTGATAGAATTGCTTCGTCGCTTGGTCTTCCTTCCCGTTTTACCCATCGTGAACCTTTAATTTTTCCTCCTGCATAAAGCCGCTCGACATATTCTATGGAAAGAGGGAAGTAATCTAAATCTGTTTTTCCGCCTTCAACAACAGTTACCATAACAACAGTGTCTCCAAGGCGCGCCAAAATAGAGCTTGTTGCCTGCAATGCAAACTCACCTGTTTCAAAGGTTAATTTTTTACCTGCTAAATCAATTTCTACTGAGGCTTTTTTCATTAATTTTTCTATCTCTACTTTCCTTCACACAAATACTAAAATTTTGGTGGATTTGAAGTTTAAATTTTTTCTTAATTCGTCAATCCTACTTTTTTAGTAATGTCTCCTGCTCTTATTTTATCAACTTTTGTTAAAAAGTTAATAAGCCTTCTTCTTTTTGCAATCATAGAAAGAAGACCTCGTCTT
>JBBTWB010000139.1:0-2086 GCA_038078635.1 Patescibacteria group bacterium
CTGACTTGTAAAGCGGAAAAATCTGGAAGTCGTAAAAAATAAATTTATATATGGGTTGGTTGGAATAATTATTTTAGTAAGTTTTATTATCGGTGTTCAGGTGCCAATCGTTAACAAACTTTCTTTTGCAGAAGTTCAAAAAATACTTACCAAACCCGCAGCGACAGCACCTTCTGTAAAAACTCCGGAGGTAAACCAGCCGGTCTCAACGCAAGAATTAGGCGGATCAAGCTCGTGGGAAATTAGAAAAATAGTTTGGACAGGAGCCGTAAATATTTGGAAGGCAAACCCTGTTTTTGGAACAGGGGTTGAAACTTATGCTTTTGCATATTATAAATATAGACCGGTTGAGCATAATAGAGTCTCTGAATGGAATTTCCTTTATAATAAGGCCCACAACGAATATCTGAATTACCTTGCAACAACGGGAATCGTAGGACTTTTTACATATCTTTTATTTATCTCTTTCTTCTTATTTTTAATCTCAATCAATCTATTTAATAAAAAGGTCAAACCTATAAGGTATATTGGCGCATTTAAGGCTGATAGCAAATGGGATCATGAAGATCCGTTTCTTTTGGCTCTTCTAACGTCATTTATTTCAATTTTGATTATAAATTTCTTTGGTTTTTCAGTTGTAATATTAAATATTTATCTACTTTTAATTCCTGCATTCGTACTAATCCTACTCGATCTTGTCAAAGGCGAACGAATTGAAGCCGCTAAAAACGTGTATATTTCTTATGCTCAGTGGATTGGCGTTGCATTTTTTGGAATAATTGGACTTTTTATGCTCTTTATGCTAGTTAGATTCTGGTATGCAGATACCAAATATGCTTTGGGGGCCAATTATTCGGGCGCCGGTCAGTATCAGGTAGCTTACCCTCTTCTTCAGGATGCGGTAAAACTCAGGAATGAACCGGTTTTTAGAGACCAGCTGGCAGTTAACGATTCAGCTCTTGCAGCAACCCTAGCTCTTCAAGGAGCGAGCGAATCTGCTGGTACGGTTCAAAATCTTGCAACAGAAGCTCTAGGAATCAGCGAAAAACTAACAACGGCGTATCCGAATAATGTAGTTTTCTGGAAAAGCAGAGTGAGAATTCTTTATACGTTGTCTAATCTTGATCCTAGATTTTTACCTATGGCTCTTGTTGCAATTAAAAAAACCAGTGAACTTGCACCAACTGATGCAAGCATTCTTTATAACCTGGGAGTTTTGTATGGACAAAACGGAGATTCTAAAAACGCAGTTGAAGTCTTAGAAAAAACAGTTGAGTATAAACCTGATTATAGGGAGGCTCATTTTGCTCTAGCTGTTTTTTATCATGAATTGGCAGTAGATAAAAATAGCAAGATAATCGATGCCACATATCATAAAAAGGCTATAGACCGGCTTGAATATATCTTGAAATACATTCTGCCAACCGATGCACAATCCAAACAATTCCTGGATCAGTGGAATAAAGAACAATAATCCTCTTTAAACTGCGGTTGAGTTGGACACTAGTTTTTTGTATAATAGACACCTATGAGTAAGGGCTATAAATGTAATAACTGCGGAAAAGGCATTATGGTAGGACATAATGTTTCTCACGCAAAAAATAGAACTAGAAAAGTTTTTAAACCTAATCTTCATCCTGCAAAGATGACCGTAGATGGAACTACCATGAGAGTCAGACTTTGCACAAAATGCCTAAGAACCTTAAGAGGAAGAAGCACGAGGCAAATCAAATCTTCAAAAATTTCAACCGTGGCTCCGGTGGCCGCAGGTCTAGTTTAAGCCAATTTTTTTAAGAAACTCTTCTCCTTTTTCGTATCCGTTTTTAAAGTCGGTCAAACTTGTGGACTTTTTCCCTTCTACCTGAATTTTTCCGCCAGGTAATAATTTAAAAATTTCGGATTTCGTGCTTCGGATTTCGTATTTTGTCCATGTTCCTGGCCAGGGATAATAAGCACGAATCATCCGGTCAAGTTGCTCCAAACCGGGTGGGCTTGAAAGATCAATATATCCATCCTGTTTTGTGATTATTTTAGTAAAAGTTGCTTTTGAATCATCCTGAGGTTTCCCTGACAGCTCCTTGCTATA
>JBBTWB010000140.1:0-2717 GCA_038078635.1 Patescibacteria group bacterium
CCTATTTTAATTAATCCTAATCAAGATATTAAAAATGTATTATTTAAAGGATATCTATTGATTCTCAAACAAGCTGATATTTTTAACGAAAACTGAAACTAAAATAATGATATGTCTGGGACATTCCCATATATCTTAGACAAACTATTTTTCGATCAAAGAAAAGAGGACTTCCTGGGGGATGTTTATTTTCCCGGTTTCAATCATTTTTGATTTTCCTTTTTTCTGAGCCTCTAAAAGCTTATCTTTTCTAGTTCTGTCTCCTCCGGACATTTTAGCTAAAACATCTTTTCTAAATGGCGGAATTTCGGCGCGTGCAATAATAGTGCCCCCTATTACAGCTTGTATGATTTGTCTGAATTGCTGGCGGGGAAGTTTTTCTTTTAATTTTTCCGCTTTCGCCCTAGCTATATAAGGAGCCTCATCCCTATATGCATATTCTGATAAAACATCTATTAAAACATCATTTATTTTTATTTCAATATTCACTAAATCCGCAGGTTTGTAATCTGAAAGCTCATAATCAATGCTGGCAAAACCGGCTGTTGCTGATTTTAAATCGGAAGAAAGTCCGCGGATAAGCATTGAATAAGGCATTTCATATTTTAGGATTGCGCTATTTTGAAAATACGCTAGATCCAGCATATTCCCTTTTTTTGTCTGACAGATGGAAATAACATTTCCAACGTAACTTGACGGAACAAAAACGGTGAGCACCATATAAGGCTCAAGCATTGATCCGTCGGCATTTTTTTCGTATAAAACTTGAGGGGATGTTAAAAATAAATCAACATTTTCTTCCTCTTTTAATCTCTGCCTGACTATATCTGCATGAAGAAGTCCCAAAAACCCAACTCTAAATCCATTTCCTAAAAAAGAAGAATATTCGCTGGCAATAGTTATTGAGGTATCATTCAGGGCATATTTGCCCAAACCCTCTTTTAAATGAACAAGCTCATTTGTGGTTTTTGGATAAACTCCGAAAAAGACCATCGGCTTTGGTTTTTTATATCCTGGCAAAGGTTCTATATTTGATATTTGATTTTTGATATTTGATATTGTTATCGTATCTCCCACCTGAGTCTGATGGATATCTTTAATTCCCGTTACAATATATCCTATCTCACCTGCTATCAACTCTCCCCGGGGCGTCATTAGAGGAGTAAAACATCCGATTTCTCCAGCACTGGTAGTTTTTCCGCCTTGAAAGAATGTAATTTTTCCATTCTTTGGAAGTGTTCCATCCATAACCCTTACATAAACAATTACACCCCTATGTTCATCATATAAAGCGTCAAATATTAGAGCCCGTAAAGGAGAGGTAAGCAAACCCGTAGGGGCAGGCACTCTTTCAATAATTGCTTTTAAAAGATCAGGAACATTTTGTCCTGTCTTTGCAGAGATGTAAATTATCTCATCATTATTTATTCCGAAGATTTCCTCAAGCTCTTTCGCAACGTCTGAAGCTCTAGCGCTTTGAAGATCTATTTTATTAATAACCGGAATTATTTTTAATCCTTCTTTTTTTGCTGCAAAAAAATGTGCTACTGTTTGGGCTTGAACTCCCTGCGTTGCATCAACCAATAATATTGCTCCTTCGCATGCGGCAAGAGTACGGGATACTTCATATGAAAAATCCACATGTCCCGGAGTATCAATAAGATTTAGGACAAACTTCTTTCCATTCAATTCATAATTCATCCGTACCGGTGCAAGCTTTATAGTTATTCCCCTTTGTTTTTCAATTGGATTTTGATCTAAGAATTGCTCCCCAATTTTACTAAGAATCATTGTTTTTGTTAATTCCAAAAATCTATCGGCTAGAGTTGATTTTCCATGATCAACATGCGCAATTATTGCAAAGTTTCTAATATTTGAATTCATAGCTTGCTAGTATATATGTGTTTGAGGTTTAAAACAATTACTGACTTACCCCGGCATCGATAATTTTTTCACTTTTTCCAACTATCTCTTTCCATCCGCCAATTCTTCTAAAAAGTAAAAGAAAAGTTCCTGCCTCCTTAACATTAAATAGCCATGTTAAGAAAAAATAAATTATAAATCCTGCCAGACTCGCTATTCCTGTCAAAAAGAATAGATTTATAGTCTTTGTTGTATCAAAAACTAATTGATCTAAAAGCTTAATAGGAATATAGATTGCAAAACCCATAAAAATTGCGGCAATAAAAATTTTAATTTGAGGAAACCAGAAATATTTAAAATTAAAAATATGAATTTTTCTGTTTAGAAAAAACAGTAATGCGGAGAAATTAAAAATTGCAGCAATTGAATACGCAAGGGCAATTGATTCAACGCCAACCGGAACCAGCCTAAATCTTGCGCTATAAATCTCATGAATGTTTTGGAGATTATTTCCCCAGAAGGAAACAAATGCAAAGCTTAAAACCAGCATAAATGTTGTAGAAATCGCTCCGATTATAAGAGGCGTTTTAGTATCATGAAGTGCATAAAAAGCCCGGGAAATCAGATAGACTAATGCTGATGCAAAAATAGAAAGCGATAAAAACGCTAAAGTTCTTCCGGTTAAAACTGTTGCACCCCAGTCGAATTGACTCGCTCCAAAGATAAGTCTTACAACAGGAATTCTAAGGACTAGAAACAATACCGAAACAGGCACCACCAGATAAAGCGTTTGATTAAAACTTGTTAAGAAAGTTGTTCTAAAAATATCTAGCCTATCTTTTTCCCTGGAAAGA
>JBBTWB010000141.1:0-1742 GCA_038078635.1 Patescibacteria group bacterium
GAACCTAGAACCTTGTCGTTAACAGCGACCTGCTCTACCATTGAGC
Source organism: Patescibacteria group bacterium (assembly GCA_038078635.1). Taxonomy (GTDB): domain Bacteria; phylum Patescibacteriota; class Microgenomatia; order Levybacterales; family UBA12049; genus 2-01-FULL-39-10-A. The sequence continues at coordinate 47 of JBBTWB010000141.1, forward strand.
TATCACGGAGTCTTCCTTGTTATTTATTCAATAACTTTTTAAGATATTTTCTTCCTGCTCCAGATTTTAGATATTCTTCTTTCCTTAATGCCTCAGACCTTGTTTTAAATTCTTCTTTATATATAATCTTCCAAATTCCTCTATTCTTAGTTGATTTTACTTTTTGATTGTTATGTTTCGCAATCCGTAATTCCAAATTATTAGTTTGGCCAATATACCATCGACCTTTTTCATTTTCAAGTACATAAACCCAGTACATCTGTCGTTAATCGCGTTATACGCGACTCTACCATTGAGCTATCACGGAATGTGAGAACGATTTTATCATATAACTAAGGCTAATTAAAGAGCCTTACAAGGAGCTATTGATATTGTTATATTTGCTTGACATGACAATCTAAAAAGATTAATATTTAACGTATCCTGCTCATGTAGGATTTTTTTATGTCAATTTTTCTTGCACCCTTCTTAATATTAATTTCCACCTTTGTTTTGGGAGGAAAACCAGTTGATATCCCACCATTTATTACCCAGCAACTATCCGAAAGAGGAAATCAAGTTTCAGAATTAATAAAAAATCTCCCAACTTTAACTCCCACCCCGGTACAGTCCGAAAAACCAGACGTCATAGATAACAGTTACAGCGGAAACAACGATAATCAAAATCCAGATACTAATAAAATTCCTGCTTACAATAACCGTTCAGAAAAAGAAATACCAACTAATCTGCCCCAGAACGCAATTGATAATTCCGGGGCACTTAACCCAATGTTGTCCCCAACGGGTACTTCTGAGGATCCAGTTCCGCCAATTCACCCTGACCCAGAAATAGTTGAACAAGCAGAGGAGTTTGTAGGAAGTCTTGGAAGATATGAAGAGCCCGATATTCTACCTCAAGGAGAAGTAGTGCATGGCGGTGGAATCGGGCAAGCTGAAGAAGCAGGACCTATCTTCGGCCACACAAATTAACCCTTGATTTTAACTCAGCTCCAACTATACTAATCTAAAGTGACTCCAGAGCTTTATCAAAGCGGTCCCCCTATTAGTATAGATGGAATTAATTTCCAACCAAGACACCCAGTACCATTAAAAGAGGAAGGAGTATTCATTCCTGCTCAAACTCACCAAAACCTTGAAGAAGAGGCACATTTAAATGGATATAGAAGCGAACAAAGAGTAGGGAATATAGTTGCTCATATCGATTCTGTGAAAGAAGTAAAACAAGTTGAACCTCATGGAACTGAAGACAGGCAGAGAATAGATTTGGTAGTAACAATGGTGGATGGATTTCCCATTGATCAGGTTTTTATACAAGTTAAATCAGGTTACGGTTCGGTAGCAGCTTTCTTTGATGATATTGGAAAAGAGTTAGATGAAGAAGATCGAAAAAAAGGTATGAGCAGAGACAAAAGTGATGAAAGCGAAGAATATCGAAGAAGAAAAGATTGGATGAGAAGAAATAGATTAATATGTATTAACGGGGGAATGAAAAAAAGAGGTTCTGCCACGGATTTATATATAAGAAGTAAATTTATGCGAGACTTAGAACAGATAATTCAAGCGCAAAGACATGGGGAATTAGTAGGGCTTGAGTCGGCGACTCCTCAAGAACTGTCTGCTGTAGCGTAGTAGTTTTCACAATACACTACCTGGATGGGCTTGACTTTTCAACCTAAACGAGCAAATACTAGTTTAT
>JBBTWB010000142.1:0-2011 GCA_038078635.1 Patescibacteria group bacterium
TCACCCGGAACTGCCTTTATTTTTAGATGGTTTGCCAATGTATTGATGTTTATTGCAATAACACCCGAAATACTTGCCTTTTTCTCAAGATTGTAATCGCAGGTAATTAGTCTTCCTTTAGTAAACTTGGCAATATCTATTAATTTATCGTCAACTTCCTTAGGACTTCCATTACTGTCTTTGTCCGGAATATGTAATACTTTGATGCCTTTTGATTTTTTTAATTTATCTAAAAGCTCGAGTCCTTTTCTGCCCCGCTCCCTCTTTACCATATCTTGGGAATCGGCAATATGTTTTAGCTCAAGTAAAATGCTTTCTGGAATCATAAAAGTTCCTGTCAGAACTCCCATATTTATAACATCAAAAACTCTGCCATCTATTATTGCAGACGTATCAAGAAAAACAGCATTCTCAACTTTTACAACCTTTCTGGGGCTGGGAGAACGGTGCGGCATTGCAGGCAGACGGCTAATTACTGACCTTGCCACCTCATCAGCCAGAGCTGAAACTAATTTGGCCGGAAGATTAACTACGGGAAGACCTCTCCCCTCGTGATGTGCAACCGGAGCCTTTCCTGCTTTTTTATTTGTTTTATTTTTTTCACTTGCCATAATTTAAATATATCAAACTATTAAGTAGTAATCTAACTGAACTTACCAATTACCTGATTTAAACTCTTATACTTATCCGTTCCAATAATAGTCGTAAAGCCTAATTTCCTTGCTTCTCTTGCTCTCTTGGGAAAATCCATAACTGGTCGCAGTTCTCCCAAAAGTCCGACTTCTGCAATTCCTACTGTTTTATTAATCGGAATATTTTTAAAACTTGAGAAAATTGCCAAACAAATCCCTAAATCAGCTGCCCTATCGGACAGTTTTAAACCGCCTGCTACATTTACGTAGATATCCATTGTATCAAGCGGCAATCTACAATGTTTTTGCAAAACTGCCAGAAGAAGTTCCAATCTTCTATTATCAATTCCGGAAGCAACGCGGCGTGGCATAAGGAGTTTTGAGTAAACCGCCAGTGCTTGAATTTCAACCAAGAACGCCCTTGTTCCTTCAAGAGTTGCAGTAAGAACGCTTCCCGAGGCATTTTCCTTATTTTCAAACAGGAATACCTGCTCGGGATTTTTAATCTCTTTCATCCCGCCATCCTCCATAGAAAAAACTCCCACCTCATCAATTGGACCGAAGCGGTTTTTGAGCGAGCGTAAAATTCTGACTTTAGTAAACTTTTCTCCTTCCAGAAATAAAACAGTATCTACCATGTGGGATAGAACCATTGGACCGGCCACCATTCCCTCTTTTGTAACGTGCCCAACAAGAATTATAGAGATATTTAAGCTTTTGGCTATTTTTATGAACTCTCCCGCCGCATATCTAACTTGCCCGACTGAACCTGATAAGCCCGTCAAATTTTCAGATTCCATTGTTTGGATGGAGTCGATTACGACTAATTTGGGTGCAATTTCTGAAATAACGTCAACGATTGCATCCGTATTTGATGCAGAAAGCAAAAGTAAACCGTCTTGGTCTCTGGTCTTAGATGCCCGTATAGTCTGACGTTTTACGTTTGACGATGCCGATACGGGCCGCGAAACCGATGACGAATTACGTGTGAGACGGTTTGCACGAAGCTTAACTTGCTGCTCAGACTCTTCTCCGCTTATATATAAAACCGATTGATGATTTATGATTGACCTGCCCGCCGAAGCTTTAGCGAAGGAGGGACCCCGAGCTCCGGCAATATTTAGGGCCAGTTGAAGCAAAAGGGTGGATTTTCCAATTCCCGGATCTCCTGCCAGAAGAATTACAGATCCGGGCACAATTCCTCCGCCTAAAACTCCATCCATTTCAGACAAATGACTAGTGAAGCGGTCTTTTTCTTGAAATTTAATCTCTGAAAGCTTTTTAGGAGTTTTATTAATGTCAGCTGAGGATCTTGAAATCTTGGAATTGGAATTAGCTACTTTTATTTCCCTAAGAGAATTCCAAGTGCCGCATTCCGG